>JAGASP010000110.1 GCA_017621695.1 Clostridia bacterium | reverse complement strand
GTTGGCGGGCGGCCACACAGGGCCGCCCCTACAAGCAAATTTTCTATATGTATCAGCGTCTTTCTGGGTTTGTATGTAGGGGCGACCCTGCGTGGTCGCCCGTAACCTAAAAATTCCCGATTTACTTCCGTCAAACAGCCCTATAAACCCAAATTTGAAAATCCCCACCTTCTCATACCACAATAAGGAGAACCACTATGAAACAACTTCACCTCATCTGCAACGCCCACCTCGACCCCGTCTGGCAATGGGACTGGAACGAGGGTGCCACCGCCGCGCTGGCAACCTTCTACGCCGCCTGCGAGATCGCCGAGGAGTACGACTATATTTTCTGCCATAACGAAGCCCTTCTCTACGAATTCGTGGAGACCTACGACCCCGCCCTCTTTGAACGAATCAAGGGTCTGGTCAAGGCAGGGAAGTGGCACATCATGGGCGGCTGGTACGTCCAGCCCGACTGTAACATTCCCTCGGGAGAGGGCTTTGTCCGCCAGATCGAATCGGGTCTTACCTACTTCAAGGAGAAGTTCGGCATCATCCCCACGGCGGCGGTCAATTTCGATTCCTTCGGCCACACCCAAGGGCTTGTCCAGATCCTCTCCAAGTGCGGCTACGGCGGCTACATCTGTTGCCGTCCCATGCCTGCATTCATGGATCTGCCCGCCAACTACATCGACTGGAAGGGCTTTGACGGCAGTTCGGTCAAGACCGCCCGCTTCGATGACCTCACCATTTACACCAACGACTTGGGCGATGCCGTCAACGCTGTCAAGCGTAAGATGAAGCCTTGGAATGATCAGGGGGAGGAGATCGCCTTTGCCCTCTGGGGCGTGGGCAACCACGGCGGCGGCGCCTCCCGTAAGGATCTTTCCGAGCTGGCGGTCTTCATGGAGGAGCAGAAGACCGAGGGTGTCGAGGTCTTCCACTCCACCCCCGAGGCCTTCTTTGCCGCCTCCACCCCCCAAGTGGAGTGGGACGCCGCCCTCCAGCCCTGCTTCGTCAAGTGCTATACCTCCATCGCCCGCCTCAAGCGCCGCTACGCTGAGCTGGAGAACAAGCTCCTTGTGACTGAAAAGATCTGCTCCTATGCCGACGCCGAGGGCCTGTATGACTACAATTTCGAAGCCTTCGACGACGCCCAGAAGCGCATGGCCATGGTGCAGTTCCACGACGTTCTGTCGGGCACTTGCATCATCGAGGGCGAGAAGAGCAGTATGCAGAAGCTGGACTATGCCCTGGAGCTTTTGGACAAGGAGTTCACCAAGGCCTTCATGGGTCTGTGCCGCGACTATGAGTGCGCCGTACCCCTGAAGTACCCCATCTTCGTCTACAACCCCAATCCCTACGCCGAGGAAGCCATCTTCACGGGCGACTTCTTCCTTCTGAACGGCATCTGCTCCGACACCGAGGGCTACGAATTTTCCGTCAAGCGCGATGGCGAGGATGTCCCCTTCCAGATCGTCAAGGAATCCTCCTGCATCAATCTGGATCGAAGCAAGCGCCTCGCTATCAAGACAACCCTCAACCCCCTGTCCATGACCCGCTTCGACGTGGAGGTGCGCCGCGGTACCAAGCGTTTCCTTGACCGTTCCCCCCAGACCGAGTTTACCACAAAGCAGGGAACCAAGGCTACCTTCGACGCCGCCACAGGCGCCCTGACCTCCTTTACGGTGGATGGCAAGGAGTACCTGAAGGGCGGAGCCTTCACCCCCATCGTCTACGACGACAACGAGGATCCCTGGGGCTGGCACATGAGGACCGTGGGCAAGAACTACACACCCGCCACCTGCGAGATCCCCCTCCGTGTCATCGAACGGGGCGACCTCCTCACCACCGTGGAGAGCCTCTACACCACGGGCAAGTCGGATATCCGCGTGGCCTACACCCTCTACAAGGACTTTGACTACATCGACGTCACGGTCAACGCCTATTGGAATGACCCGGGCAAGGGCCTGAAGCTGGCTATCCCCGTGGCCGAGATGGGCAAATTCGTGGGCCAGACCGCCTTCGGTATCCAGACCTTCACCGAAAATCTGGAGGAATGCTCCCAGCGCTTCGTGGGTATCGAGAGCGGCGACAAGCTGCTGACGGTCTTCAAGGACGGCACCTACGGCTGCTCCCTGGAGGACGGCGTGCTCTACCTCGACCTCCTCAACGGCTCGGTCTACTGCGCCCATCCCGTAGGCGATCTTCCCATCGTGGATGATCAGCGCTTCAACCGCTACATTGATCTCGGCCGCCACGAGTTCACCTTCCGCCTGGAGCTGTGCGACAAGGCCGCCGCCGAGCGCAAGGCCGCCGCCTTCACCCAGAAGCCCTACGCCCTCAACTTCTATCCCCACGGCACGGGCGAGCGCCATGAGACCCCCGCCGTCACCCTGTCTGACGGCACCGTCTCCCTGTCCTGCTTCCGTAAAGTGGATCCCGACACCTACATGGTGCGCCTCGTCAACAACACCGAGGAGGGAAGAGCCTGTGGGTGCACGGTCTTCGGTAAGACCATCGCCCTCGATTTCGGTAAGTTCGAGGTCAAGACGCTCCTCTATAAGAACGGCGCGCTGACCGAGCAGAGATCCATGCTGGTACTTTGATTGATCATCAGGAGGCTTCCCTTGTATACTTTGAATCTTTCCCATATGAATCTCGCCGTGGATTTTGCGGCGGGTCACATCCAATCTCTCGTGATTCATGGAAAAGAACGTCTTGCAAAGACCTCACCGCTGTTTGAAATCCGTCTGCGTGACAAAGCAGGAAATGCTGTCATGTGCAACGCCTATGAGGCTGCTTCGCGCGTACAAACCGAGGATGGCGGCGAATACCGTGATTTTCCCATTGAGGGCTTGTCCGTTCGCGTGTTTTTGACCGAAAAGGACGGCGCTGCCAATTGGCGCATCTCCCTCAGCATGGACAACGCGGACTATTTTGCGGAGTGGGTGGATTTTCCCCTCGTCAAGCTGCCTGCGCTCAAGGATAACAATGCTTTGGGCACGGGCGGACAGATGCTCCTGCCTTACAACGAAGGCGTGTTGCTCTCGGATTCCCTCATCCGCCGACAGACGGATTTCCGTCATTGGGATATGGTCTACCCCTCTATCGGGTGCTATTTCTTGTTTCCCAACATGATCTCCTCTCAGATGATGGCCTATCTTTGGGAGGATGCAGGGCTTTATCTGGGCGTGCACGATCCCGACCGTTCTGTGAAGGGCATCGACTTTGACGGTGACGAAACCGCCACGACGATCATCATCCGCCTTTTCTGCGGCACAGATTTCGGAGAGCCCTTCACCACGGATTACCCCATTGTCTGGGCTGTGACCGACAGCCGTTGGGAATCCGCCGCCGAGCGCTACCGCACTTGGTTTGAAAATCACTTGCCGCCCAGCGCCGTCAAGATCAAGGACAACCCCACTCTTCCCGAATGGTACGCCGATGCGCCGCTGATCGTGTCCTATCCCGTCCGCGGCAAATTCGATACGGATGACATGGCTCCCAACGCCCTCTACCCCTATACGAACGCCCTGCCGCTGTTGGATAAGATCCGTCAAGAGACACAGAGCCGTTTGCTCGTGCTTCTCATGCATTGGGAGGGAACCGCCCCCTGGGCGCCCCCCTATGTCTGGCCTCCCTATGGCGGCGAAGAGAATTTCAACGCCTTCAAGGATGCGCTGCACAGCAAGCATGATATGCTGGGTGTCTATTGCTCGGGCTTTGGTTATACCCTCCAAAGCAGACTGGTAGATGACTACAACTGCGAGGAGGACTACAAGGCAAGACATCTGGAGCCCGCCATGTGCGCCGCTCCCGACGGACACGTGGAGATCAGTAAGATCTGTACGGCACAGCGTTCGGGCTATGATATTTGTCCCGCATCTCCGCTGGGTAAGGCTCTGCTCACCGAGGCATATACCCCTCTGTTTGAAAACGGCCTTGACTATGCCCAGATCCTTGACCAGAACCACGGCGGCGGTCAGTATTTCTGCTACAGCCGTGATCACGGCCACGCGCCCGGCCCCGGTAAGTGGATGACGCAGAATATGCAAAATATGCTCTCGGAATGGAATAAGGCCGCTCCCGGTATGCTCTTTGGCTGTGAATCCGCCGCCGCAGAGCCCTTTATCGGAAATCTTTTGTTCAGCGATAACCGCTACGAGCTCAACTATTTTGCAGGCACGCCCGTGCCCCTGTATGCCTATCTCTACCACGAATATCTCCGCAACTTTATGGGCAATCAAGTCTGCTGTCCGTTCCCCACCGATATGGATACCCTTTCTTACCGTATCGCGTATTCCTTCGCGGCAGGCGACTGCATGACTCTTGTCCTCACGCCTGACGGCGAGCTTATGTCACATTGGGGTCTTCGCGACTTTTCCCACCTGCCCGACCGTGATACGACTCTCTCATTTATCGCCAACCTTACCCGCTTCTACCGCGAAAAGGCCAAGGACTACCTCTTTTCAGGCCGCATGATCCCGGCTTCTCCCGTGGTGTGCGATACCGTTGGCATCGAACTTGCCTATCCTCAGCGCCGCGTGATACTTCCCGCTGTGTTTTCTTCTGCATGGGAGAGTGAGGACGGCCGCCGCGCCCGCGTGCTGGTCAATCCTCAGACGACCGATGTTGTCTGCAAGGTGGACGGACACGACGTGACCGTGCCGGCGAGAGATGCGGTTTTGCTGGAGATGTAACGCGAAAAACGAATAAAAACAAAAAGCACCGGAGCGGTGCCTTCCATAAAGCAGGTTTTACCTGCCGATAAAATTAAACTCGTAGGGGCGACCAGTGGTCGCCCGTGGGTACATCACAAAAGGACAGAGATTTTTCGTCTCTGTCCTTTTTCACACGCCTCACTCTGCAAACTTTTCGGATACAAAAGCAATGCTATTTTCAACTGACGCCTTAATATTGTGATAGTGCAAAAAAATCGCCACATCCAAAGCCGGCTTCATTATGAATGAGTCTTTCAATCAATCGGAAAGTTACGGCTGTCTCGATTGCTTTGATTTTGTGAAGCAGATAGCGCGCACCATCATTTGTTTCCAATTCTACGATGTGCAGGGATATCAGTTTTTCCAAAGCTTCCAGTATATCATCAATGGAGATTCCAAGATGACGAGATAATTCATTCGGTCGGATTTCTATCGTAAAATATTCGGGATTCTTATGGTCAAACGGCGCAGTACTCTGAAAATATTCATTGCAAATATGAGAAAGCACCTGTCTCACATTTGGATCCGATAGCTTTTTAATGCCGAAGGCTATCTCAGGCTTATCAAAAATTGAACCGATATCTGTTGGCCTAATACCGGAGTCAATCATCGTAAGAGTATTAGACACGAATGCAGCACCTGCAGTGTCAGACAAGCAACACATCGTATAAAACTGCCGTATTTGATCGTACTTTTTTGTAGAGGGGTTTTGATCCGCTTTCAAAAAATCCCAACTATTGCAATTTACCAAATTGGTTTGCTGACATAAGGAATCTATCATCACAGCTTGCGCATTCTTCGGAAAATTATGAACAGCGTCCTCGTTGAAAACCTTGGCTTCCTGTGCCGAAGTCTGCATGATACGTTCTGCAAATAAATCATCCAAAGTAACATCAAGCGCATTTGTAATTTGAGGAAGAAGCATGATGTCAGGCATAGAAGTTTCTGACTCCCATTTTGATACTGCTTGATTGGTCACCCCAATCTTCTGTCCCAACTCTTCTTGTGTATATCCTTTTCTTTTCCGAAAATAAACAATGTTCTTTCCCAATGACATGCGATTTTCCTCCTTCGCTCGGATGATTATATTATAGCATATTTATACCGAAAGGTAAAGCGACTCTTCAGCGACTTTATCATTAAATTTCCAACTAAAATCACCGTTTGGTTGGAAAAACAAATCCAAAAACAATAAACAATACCGCCGAGTGCGACTGAACAGTTTCTCTCTGCGGTATTGTTATTCATGTTATTGACCTGCTTTATCGCAGACACCCCAATCGGTGCTTTTTGTTATATCATCCTTCCATTCCCGCAACTGCCGTCATCGCCGCCCCGACAATGCCCGCGTCACCAAAGAGCCCGGCAATACGGATGTCGGTCTTTTTCATGTGCTTGTTGTAGTCGTTGACGGCAAAATATGCCTTGATGGGATCCAGCAGGGTGTCCCCCTCGCGGCTGATGCCGCCGCCGATGGAAAGAATTTCGGGTTGCAGGACATTGACGATACTGCAAATGCCCTCGGCCACGTACTCGATGTAACGATCCCTGACCTCGGTGGCAACAGCATCCCCCGCCTTGGCGCATTCAAAGGCCGTCCGACCCGTCACGCGCCCCTTTTCGGCCGCCCATGCATGCATGCTTGACTCAGGATGCGCCGCCATGGCCTCCTCGGTTTGGCGGATGAGCGCCGTCACGGATGCATATGCCTCCAGACACCCCTTGCGCCCACAGGTGCAGGGCTCGCCGCCAAACACAAGGGTCTGGTGGCCGATCTCAGCCCCTGCGCCGTTAAATCCCGACCATACCTTTCCGTTCAGAATGATACCGCCGCCGACACCCGTACCGAGGGTCATGAAAACAAAGCTGTCCACGCCCTCACCGTACGCGGCGTATTCGCCCAGCGCGGCGGCGTTGGCGTCGTTCTCCAAAAATACGGGAAGATCCAAATGCTGTCTGAATTCGGCTGCCATGGGTACGTTGTGCATCACGATGTTGTTGGAATATACCACGACCCCGTTTTTCTTGTCCACAGAGCCGGGACAGCCAATGCCCACCGCTAAGATCTCCGAAAGCTCATGCCCGCTTTCGGAAACAATGCGCTTTGCAAGCTCTGCCATGTCCTCAATGATCTCGGATGCGGGACGCTCCTTGTTGGTGGGAATGCTGGCGCTGTAAAGGATCTCACCCTGTGCGCTCACAAGTCCTGCGGCAATATTGGTGCCGCCCAGATCAATACCGATATAATACATACGTTTTCCTCCGTTCAGTTGACTTTTGCCTGTATCATCTCGCATTCGCCCTCGATACGGCAAGCGCCGCTCTCCGCAGGGACAAACAGCGTGTCTCCCTTGGAGAAGGACACGGCCCCTTCTGCGTGAGACAAAATACCTTCGCCCGCTGTGACCGTCAGAGACAGGAAGCTGTCGCCGTCAGCTGAGATCACGCCGCTTTCTCTGAAGCGCAAACGCCTGACCTCAAAATAGCCGCAACTACAAAGCAATACGTCATCCCCGTCGTCAATGTCGGGAAGTGCGGGAGATTTGGTCAGGGTAGATACCTCCAGCGCCTTATCGATGTGCAAAGGACGTGTGTTTCCGTCCTTGTCACGACGGTTGTAGTCGTATACGCGGTAGGTCGTGTTGGAGTTTTGCTGGATCTCGCAGATCAAGATCCCCTCGCCAATGGCGTGCACCGTTCCTGCGGGAATAAAATAAACGTCACCCGGCTTGACCTCCACGCGGTTGAGCAGATCTGTCAAGGTGCCTTCGCGGATGGCGGTAGCATAGGCATCCTTGCTAATATCCTCCGCGAAACCATAATACAGGGAAGCACCCTCGTCGCAGTCCAGGATATACCACATCTCGGTTTTACCGTACTCTCCCTCGTGTTCAAGCGCATAAGCATCATCGGGATGCACCTGCACCGAAAGATTCCCCTTGGCATCAATGAGCTTGATGAGAAGCGGGAAATAGTCGTACTTTTGGGAGTTCTTTCCCAAAACAGACGCACCGACAGCCTGTATATATTCGCTGAGCGTCATACCCTTGTATTCGCCCTCGGCCACGGTACTCTGACCGTCCTTGTGTGCCGACAGCTCCCAGCTTTCGGCAATTCTTTCCAAGGAACAAACTTTATGAAAATCGTCTCTCAAACGCTCGCCGCCCCAAAGATAGTCCTTGAAGGCAGGGGAGAGCTTGACGGGGACAAGATTTGACATACTTACCTCCGAATGTATAATTCTTTTCTCAATTATAGCATAAAGCGAAGGGATTGTCAATTGTAAGTACAAAAATCCAACCCACAAGTACCGCAAAAAAACACCGCTTCTGCGATCCCAAGACCGTGGAAGCGGTGCGCTTTTATTTGAAAATGAATGGATGCGGATCGAAGCTCCGTGCGACCTCAGGATCGTGGGTCACGAGTAAAAGTCCCGCGTCCTTGGTTTTTTCCTTGACCAAAGAGATCATATCGTCGCGCAAAGCCTCGTCCAAGCCGCGAAACGGCTCGTCCAGAAGGTAAAGCTCACCGCGAAAAGCCAGTGCACGCGCCAATGCCACACGCTGTGCCATGCCACCCGAAAGCTCGGAAGGATACAATGCAGCTGCCTCCGAAAGTCCTACCATGGTAAGGAATTCCAGGGCCTCGGGTAGGGTATCGCGCTTGTCGGAGAGCACGGTGTTGATGTTTTCAGCGGCGGTCAACCAGGGAAGCAAACGGGGCTCCTGAAACTGCATGGAGATCCGCGCCGCATGGCATTGTATTTGCCCGCTGTCAGGCTTTAAAAGGCCTGCGCACAAGCGGAGCAGGGAAGTCTTTCCAATGCCGGAAGAGCCCATCACGACACGGCTTTCTCCATGCCTTAGCGTGAGACTCACATCGTGTAAGACCCGCTTCTCTCCAAAAGAAAGGGAAACGTTTTGCAAGGTCAAAAGATCAGCCACGGTGCATCACCTCCGTTTTCTTTGGGCGGATGCGTCTGCGTTTGTTGAAGACGCGAACGGCGGACAGGAGCAAAAGCTCCAGAAGAAGGCTGAGAAGGATGACCGTTACCGTCCACGCAAAGAGATCGGTGGTTTCCAGATACAGCTTGGATTCGTACAGCATCTTTCCGATGGAAACCAGCGGAACAATGAGGATCTCTGCGGCCACGCCTGCCTTCCACGCAAGGCCTACCGAAGAGCGGCAGGATGCCGTAAAGGCGGGCATCACCGAGGGAAGATAAATGCGCCGAAACCGTTTCCACGGGGAAAATCTGTAAGCCTTTGCCATTTCAAGAAGGTCTCTGTCCACAGCTCCCAAGGCCTCGTGCAGATTCGCCCATACCACGGGAAGCACCATGAGCACGGCGATAAAGGAGGGAAGCGTGTCACGGTCGATCCAAAGGTAGGCGAGAATGATAAAGGAAGCCACGGGGGTGGTACGGATGACGGTAATCAAGGGATAAAAGAGGGTATAAAGGAAAGGAACAAAATGCGTAGCGGTCGCTAAGATCGATCCCAGCAGGATGGCGAGCGTTACGCCGTAAAGAATGCGCCCAAGAGATGTCAGCACGGTTTTCCAGAACAGCGGCAAGAGACAGAGCTCTCCTAAGCGCTTCAATACGGCAAACGGTGACGGCAGAAGCAGGGCTTCACCGACGGCGTGCGCGGCGATGACCCATACTGCAAGCCAGAAGAGCGTCACAAAGCTGTATTGCAACAGCTTTATAGCTGCGGGATGAAGATGCTTTTTACGCTTGCTCATGCCTCGAGGATGTAGTACAGGTCATTGCCGGGGATGGCATTACCCACAGCGGCGGGAGCAATACCGTGAAGAATGGTGTAGAACTCCGTCAGCTTGGCGGCCATCTCTTCACCGGTCAGGAAGCAGAGATTGCAGTTGGGGATGGCCTTTTCGGCCACGGGAGCCTGCGCGAAGATGCCGTGAGCGGCAATATGCTGCGCAGCCTGATCGGGAGTATCCTTGACGAAATCAATGGAGGCCTTGTATTCCTTGAGGAAGGCTGTGATAGCCTCGGGATGCTCATTGGCAAACTCGGTGCGAACAACAACGCAACCCTGTGCAAGAGAGCCGGGGGTAGCACACTTGTCCCATTCGGCGGTCAAATCAAGGTCAACAGACAGCTTGTCATTGGCGTTTTTGGCGATGGTGACCATGGGCTCGGGAAGAACGGCAATATCAACCTTACCGGCTGCCAGCGCGGTGCGAAGCTCTGCGGGCTGAGCATAGGAGGTGGAATCAATGGTCACGTCCGTGCCGGGGATCAGACCGTTTTCCTTGCAGATATAGGAGAAGATGAACGTGGGATTCTGCGCAGGGCAGTAGACCGTCTTTCCGCGAAGATCTTCCATGGAAGTAATGGTTTCATTTTCGGAGGACATGAGGTAAAGCACGCCCAACGTGTTGACAGCCAATACCTTGACAGCACCGGGCTTTTTGGCGTTGAGCGCGGCGGCGGCATTGGTAGGCAGAGCGGCGATATCAACCGAGCCGTTGATGAGTGCGGCGGTGATGTTGGAGGCGTCGGACTCTACCGAGAAGGTGTATTGATTCAAAGCACCCCCCTTGGAATTGATCTCCATCAGAGTGGCCATGCCAAAACCGGTGGTACCGTTCAATACCATGACTTTGGTATCTACTTTAGGAGCGGTCACATTCGGAGTGACAGGGGCACCGGTAGCGGCGTCTGTTGCTTGCTCGGGTTCGCTCGGATTGCAGGCGGTGAGCACTGCACCCAAAGCGAAGAGAAGTGTGAAGGTGAGGATGAGGGAAATGATGCGGTTTTTCATGATGTTTTTCCTTTCATATGCATTTTTTGAAAATGGAATGATATTGAGAACAGAAAACGATAGGTCCGAGAGGGCTGAGGGTTATCTGTCATATCCGATTTAGTGGGTAGAATGCGTGTAGGCGCTGAGCGAAGAAACACAGGGAATATAGAGCTCCTTGCCGTTTCGCCTGAGAAGTCCGCGCGTCTCGAGATCGTCCAACACACGATACAGGGATGCGCGTCCCAGACCCAACGCGTCTGCGAGACGAATGTAGGACATGGGGAGCGTGAAATTTACCTCGCGCCCGTCGCGGGGAAGCTGATGCGTGAGCCAGGAGCAAACCTTTTCTTCGGCTGTATTGGCGCCCAGACAGGTGATTCGATCATTGAGAAAACGGATGCGGTCTGCCAAAAAATCAATGTATCTCATGGCAAACTCGCTGTCGCTGAGAATCAACTGCCGCACGGCCGATTCGCGCATACAGATCGCTTGGCAGGTCTCGGCGGCAATGATCTTGGTAATGGCGGATTTCTCCTTGTCTCCAAACAGCGTGGCCACACCAAACGTGTCTCCTGCACGCAATATGCGCAAGAGCAGATCCGAGGAAATATCCTTGGCATATACGAGGGCAGAGCCTTGACGGAGAATGCACAAAAAGGGCTTTTCGTCATAGCTCTTCAGCTCCTCCCCCTGTGCGAAGGAAAGCAGTTCACAGGATTTTGCCGCGCGAAGCAACAGCGTCTCCGAGCAGGGAGCGAACAGGGGATGTATGCGAAGAGATGCAAGAATATCTTTCGGCATATCTGTGAGCATAGGGTATCTCCTTTATCTGGAAATGTCTCATATGAGACATTTTATTATAGCACATAAAAATCAGAATGTCAATAGAAAAGGAAGAGAAAAAACAGAAAATATTTGCGGATCGGTCGCATCAAAACCATGTTAAATAAATGTAAATTTTATAAAATCTTCGAGTCATTTTTTGAAATATGATGTATAATATAAAGTTAGAAGCATATATCGAAAGAGTGCTTACACATATTCTACTTTTTTTGATATTTTATTTTGGAGGTATATTTCCATGACTCTTGTTATTTTGGCAGCAGGTATGGGCTCCCGCTTCGGCGGTGTCAAGCAGATGGAGCCCATCGATAAGGACGGCAACTTTATCATCGACTATTCGGTGTTCGACGCTAAGCGCGCAGGCTTTGACAAGGTGGTATTTATCATCAAGGAAGCCATCGCCGAGGATTTTAAGGCCACCATCGGCGCCCGCGTGGAAAAGCACATCGCCGTGGAGTACGCTTATCAGGAGCTTTCCGACATTCCCGAGGGCTACGCCATCCCCGAGGGCCGCGTCAAGCCCTGGGGTACCACCCACGCCGTCCGCTCCACCCGTGAGATCGTCAAGGAGCCCTACGGTGTCATCAACGCCGACGACTTCTACGGCCGCAACACCTACGAGAAGCTGGCCGCCCACCTCTCAAAGCTGGAGAAGGGCGAGTTCGGCGACGACGGCGTCTGCCATTGCTGTGCCGTAGGCTTTAAGGTCAAGAACACCCTCACCGACAAGGGCGGCTGCTCTCGCGGTATCTGCAAGGTGGACGAAAACGGTATGCTCGTGGATCTGGTGGAGACCCACAAGATCGAGAAGCTGGGAAATGATGCCCAGTATCCCGATGCTGACGGCAACATGGTCTTCCTCGACGGCGAGACCGTGGTCTCCATGAACTGCTGGGGTCTGGGCGCCGAGACCATCGGTATGCTGGATGCCGACTTCGACGTGTTCATGCAGAACCTCCACAACGCCGCCGATCCCTGCAAGGCCGAGTCCCTGCTTCCCACCTCCATCGACACCTTCGTCAAGGCGGGTAAGGTGGACGTCAAGGTATACCCCACCGAGAGCGAGTGGTACGGCGTGACCTACAAGGAAGATAAGCCCTGGGTCGTCAATGCCATCCAGGCCCTCATCGACGCGGGCGAGTACCCCGAGCACCTGTGGGGCTGATACCATGACACAGCCAGCCCATGCGCAGGTTCTGGCCGTCTGTGACCGCTTTGCCTTTGAGGGAGCTGTCACCGATCTGAAGGTCTGCGGCAACGGCCACATCAACAGCACGTATATCGTTACCGTCGAAAGCGGCAAACGCTACATCCTCCAGATCCTCAACACCGCCATTTTCAAGGATCCCACAGGGGTCATGAACAACATCGTGGAGGTCACTGACCATATCCGAAAGGGTCTGGCCGCGCACGGAGAGGACACCGAGCGGGGAACCATGCGTGTGATCTTCACCAAGGACGGACAAAACGGCTACACCGACGAGGACGGCCGCTTCTGGCGCGCCTACGATTTCGTCGAAAACACCGTCTGCCGCCTTACGGTGGACAGCCCCGAGACCTTCGCCCGCGTAGGCGAGGCCTTCGGTGATTTCCAGCGCAGACTCTCGGATTTCGACGCGTCCAAGCTGATCGAGTCCATCCCCAATTTCCATAACACCAAGAAGAGATACGCCGACTTCCTGGCCGCCGTGGCGAGAGATGCCGCAGGCCGCGTGGATTCGGTCAAGGATGAGATCAAGTTCATCAACGACCGTGCCGACAAATGCTCCCTCATCGTGGACGCTTTGGAGAGCGGCGACCTCCCTCTCCGCGTGACCCACAACGATACTAAACTCTCCAACATCCTGTTGGACGAGGTGACCGAGGAGGCCGTCTGCATCATCGACCTGGACACCGTCATGCCCGGCTCCTCTCTCTATGACTTCGGCGACTCCATCCGCACGGGTGCCGCCTCTGCCGCCGAGGACGAGCCCGACCTCGATAAGGTCCACTTCCTCCCCGAGATGTTCAAGGCCTACGCCCGCGGCTTCATCAAGGGCACGGGGGGCGCGTTGACCGAAAGGGAAGTGCAGATGCTTCCCGACGGCGGCTACATCATCACCCTGGAGCAGGCCATCCGCTTCCTGGGGGATTACCTGGACGGCGATACCTACTACCACACAGACTACGCCGAGCATAACCTGGTTCGCGCCCGCACTCAGCTGAGGCTTGTGGCCGAGACTGAGACGTATATGGATGAGCTGCGGGAGTTTGTGAAAGGACTTTGCTGATCCATACCGCTATGGAAAGATACAAGTTACAAGATACGAGATACAAGATACGAGATACAAGATACGAGATACAAGATATTCTTAGGTCGGGAGTATGTTGTATCTTGTATCTGCCGAGCCTGCTCGGCGTGTATCTTGTATCTATTGCAACAAAATATGTAATCAAGGAGAAACCCCCATGTCCATCCTCATCACCGGCGGAGCCGGCTTTATCGGCTCCCACACCGTCGTCGAGCTGATTGAAGCAGGCGAGACCCCCATCATCGTGGACAATCTCTGCAACAGTAAGGAGATCGTCCTTGACCGCATCGAGACCATCACGGGCATTCGCCCCAAGTTCTATAAAGCTGACCTCTGCGACGCCGAGGCTCTGGACAAGGTTTTCGCCGAGAATCCCGACATCGAGAGCGTCATCCACTTCGCGGGACTCAAGGCCGTGGGCGAGTCGGTGGCCATCCCCGCTACATATTACTATAATAACCTCGTCTCCACCCTCAACCTCTGTGAGGCCATGAAGAAGCACGAGGTCAAGATCATCGTCTTCTCCTCCTCCGCCACGGTCTACGGCGACCCCGCCGAGATCCCCATCAAGGAGACCACCCCCCTGGGTAAGACCACCAACCCCTACGGCGAGACCAAGCAGATGATCGAGCGGATCCTGTCCGACATTCAGTACGCCAACAAGGACTGGTCGGTGAGCATCCTGCGCTACTTCAACCCCGTGGGTGCCCACAAGTCGGGACTCATGGGGGAAGATCCCAAGGGCATCCCCAATAACCTTTTTCCTTACGTAACCCAGGTGGCTACGGGCCGTCGCCCCTATCTCAGCGTCTTCGGTAACGATTACGATACCCCCGACGGCACGGGCGTCCGCGACTACATCCATGTGGTAGATCTCGCTCGCGCCCACCTCTGTGCCCTCAACCGCGCCCGCACTGTCAGCGGCGTGGAGCACTACAACATCGGTACGGGTCACGGCTACTCGGTGCTGGATATCGTCAAGTCCTTCGAGGCCGCCACGGGCAAGGCAGTCCCCTATAAGATCGTGGATCGCCGTCCCGGTGACATCGCTACCTGTTACGCAGATGCCGCCAAAGCTAAGGAAATCCTCGGCTGGGAGGCGCAGTACGATATGGTGGATATGTGCCGCGACGCCGACAACTGGCAGACTAAGAACCCGAACGGCTACGACGCGTAAGAAATACAAGGATACAAGATAGACCGAGCCCATTCGTTGCTCCATATCTCGTATCTTGTATCTGTAGTATGATCTTTCCACTAAAATAAAACATCCCGTGAGGTACATACCATGAACATCTATTCCCGCCCCTGGGGCACCATTTCGAGCGGCGAGACCGCAACCCTCTTCACTCTCGTAAACGATAACGGCATGGCGGTGGAGATCACCGATTTTGGCGGTACCATCGTCAGCATCAAGACTCCTGACAGGAACGGAAAGCTCACCGACATCTGTCTCGGCTACGATTCTCTGTCCGATTATGAGCACGCCGACGGTTATCTCGGCGCGCTGGTGGGGCGTGTAGCTAACCGCATCGCGGGAGCCTCTTTCGAGCTGAACGGCGAGACCTACAATCTCTATGTCAACGACGGCGGAAACTGCCTCCACGGCGGCAAAAAGAGCTTCTCCTACGTTATCTGGAAGTCCGAGACCGCTACCGACGCCGACAAGGCTATTCTCACCCTCAGCTACTTCTCCCCCGACGGCGAGGAGGGCTTCCCCGGCAACCTCACCACCAAGGTCACCTATACCCTGGACAACGATAACGCCCTCGCCATCCGTTACGAGGCAGAGACCGATAAGGCCTGCCCCCTGAACCTTACCAATCACGCTTACTTCAATCTGGCGGGCAACGCCTCGGGTCCCGTCTTCGGCCAGACTCTCTGGTTGGACGCCGAGTCCTACCTGGCAGGGGATAAGGATCTGATTCCCATTGCCGTTAAGCCCGTGGACGGCACACCCTTTGATTTCCGTGTGGCCAAGCCCATCGGCCGTGACTTCTTCGCTGATTTCGAAGACCTCCGCATGGCGGGCGGCTATGACCATTGCTTCAACTTCACAGGCTGGAATAACTGCAAGTCGGGCGGGGAAGTGGTTCTGCGCGGTGTCGCTTGCGATCCCGTGTCGGGACGCAGGATGGAGATGTATACCAACCAGCCTTGCGTTCAGTTCTACTCCGCCAACTTCTTAAAGAACCCCTGTTTCCCCCTGCGCGGTGGCAAGCCCCAGCAGACACAGACCGCCTTCTGCCTGGAGACCCAGACCATGCCCGACAGCATCCACCATCAGGGTGACGAGAGCTTCACCGACGGCGTGCTCCGCGCGGGCGAGAAGTATGACTATACTACGGTATATAAATTCTCGGCCGATTAACAAAAAAATATGATACGATACCGCACATTGACTTGTGCGGTATTGTTGAAAATGGAGGTGCGCCATGCTCCCTGTTCAACCGAGAAGAGAATACCGTAAGCCTGGAGTCATGTTGTGCATTATTTCCTATGCCACATGGGGAATGGGCATGGCGGTAGTACTCTCTGCGATCGTCTTCCCCGAATGCGCCCTGTGGTTTTCTCTTCCGATTTTTTTCTCTGTTCTTTTTCAAGGCTTTGCCCTCAATGTCTTCGGAAAGCAAGACGATGAGGATGATGAGAACGTGCCGAAATTTGAGACCTTTCTTTTTTGGTCGCAAATCGTCGTGGGACCCCTCGCATTTTTATGCTTTGCTGCTTTGCTGTTGATCGGTGGCGGTCCCGAAATGGTTGACGGCAACCACTGTATCGTCAGCCACGGAGAGATTATCAGATACATTACGCCCGCTTTTTATCGACTTATGCAGACCGTGGAAAACGGGTTTATGGCAGGGTTGTTATATATTTTTTCTGCACAAATGTTGCTAATATGCCGTGAAAGGCGGAGACGAGGGTAAATTGTTGTTTAGCGGAGAATTAACGAAAACCCGTAGGGGCGACCCTATGTGGTCGCCCGTCGTCCCGACATCGACAAAACCCTTGTGGGTCAACAATCTTTTTGGAGGGAGGCCACATAGGGCCTCCCCTACGGCTAAGTTGGTCATAAGCCCATAAACAACAATTTACCGTAATACTGCCCATCGGGTGATACGCTTTTGACACGGAGAGTGTCACGCGAGCGTTGGCCGGCGGCACTGCCGCCTAAACAACAATTTTACAACAAAAATCCCACAAAAAATCTAACTTATGTCTTAAAAAATCTGTCTAACTCCTATTGAAAAAGCCCATAAAATGGTGTATAATTAAATGAATCTATAAAAAAGGTAGGTATAAGCTATGTCCATTCGTCTCAACGCTAACTACACCTCATCCTTTATCTCCGACGAGGAGCTCCAAAACATTACCCCTCAGGTCGAGCTTGCTCACAAGCTTCTTTTCGAAAAGAGCGGTGCAGGCAACGACTTTTTGGGCTGGACAACCCTCCCCGAGGACTACGACAAGGAAGAATTTGCCCGCATCAAGGTTGCCGCAGAGAAGATCAAAAACTCCTGCGACATCTTCATTGCCATCGGTATCGGTGGCTCTTATCTCGGTGCCCGCGCGGTCATCGAATTTTTGAAGTCCCCCAACTATAACAACGTAAAGAAGGATACCCCCGACATCTACTTCGCCGGTAACAATATCTCCGCTTTCGCCATCGACGAGCTTGTAAAGCTCTGCGAGGGCAAGGACGTCTGCATCAATGTCATTTCCAAGTCGGGCACTACCACCGAGCCTGCCATCGCCTTCCGCGTGTTCCGCGGCCTTCTCGAAGCCAAATATGGCAAGGAAGGCGCCCGTGAGCGTATTTTCGTCACCACCGACAAGGCGCGCGGTACCCTCAAGCACTTCTCGGATGACGCAGGCTACGAGACCTTTGTCGTGCCCGATGACGTGGGTGGCCGCTTCTCGGTGCTGACCGCTGTGGGTCTGCTTCCCATTGCCGTGGCAGGTATCGATATCGATGAGCTGATGGCAGGCGCACGTGACGGCATGACCGCTTACGCTGAAGCTGACCTTGAGAAAAACGCAGCATACAAGTATGCCGCCCTCCGCAACATCCTCTACCGCAAGGGAAAGACCACCGAGATCCTCGTGGGCTATGAGCCCTACAATGCCATGCTCAACGAGTGGTGGAAGCAGCTTTACGGCGAGAGCGAGGGTAAGGATCAGCGCGGTATTTTCCCTGCATCTGTCATTTTCTCCACCGACCTCCACTCCCTCGGTCAGTACGTGCAGGACGGCATGAGAAACCTCTTTGAAACCGTCATTTCCGTGGAGAATAATCCTGTTAGCTTCGAGATTCCCAATGACCCCGATAATATCGACGGCCTCAACTTCCTCTCGGGTATGGACCTGAACCTCGTTAAAAAGACCGCTATGCATGCGACCCTTCTCGCTCACGTAGACGGTGGCGTGCCCAACCTGCTCATCGAGCTTTCCGACAGATCCGAAAGAACCCTCGGTCAGCTCATCTACTTCTTTGAGGTCGCTTGCGCTATTTCGGGTTACCTCTTGGGGGTCAATCCCTTTAACCAGCCCGGTGTGGAAGCCTACAAGAAAAATATGTTCGCGTTGCTCGGCAAGCCCGGATATGAGGACATGAAGGCCGCGCTGGAGGCCAGACTCGGCTGATCAATTCAAACAAGGAAGGAAACCTTAAATAAAGGCAAAGGTTGAAAAAACATGAAACAAATTGTCGTTAAGAGCTTGTCTTTGATTTCAGCATTCTGCTTGCTCCTCGGATGCTTTTCTATGGCTGCCTGCTCGGATCCTCAAAATACGACGGATACCGAGCCCTCCGCATCAAATGCCGAAACCGAAAGTATGGAAGATCCCCGTGCGACATTGGATACGCCCAATGTTAAATACGGTGGACATACCTTCCACGTTAGCAGTATAGCCAGTGAGACGCATTATACGACACTGGACCCCGAGAAGCTGTCGGGAGAAGCAGTCAATGATGCACTGTATGAACGCAATCGAAAAATCGAGGCCGAATACGACATCGTGATTGATTGTACGTCTACCGATATCGGAACGAATTTCACCCTCCTTGAAAAGCAGGTCATGGCAGGTACCGATGATGATTATGACATGATCATGCAGATCTGTCGTAATGCTTTCAGTGCCGCCACCCGCAATTTGCTGATCAACTACAAAGACTTGACCTACGTAGATATCGATAAAAACTATTATTTTGACGATATCAATGAACAGTTTACCATCGGCGGCAATACGTTTTTTGCATATGGATATGACAGCATCAATGTATTCTCTCTGTCTTCCGCACTCTTCTTTAATAAAGAGATCGTCAATGAGATGAATATGGGTAATCTGTATGATGATGTTCGGAACAAAAACTGGACGTATGATCGGCTGTATACTTTGGCTAATGAGGCTACCAGTGACGAAAACGGTGACGGAGTCTTCACGCTTGGTGAGGACGTATTGGGCTTGATTGGTAACTATGACCGCACGATCCCTTGCTTCTGGGTCGCTGCCGGTGAAAAGCTGATCAACAAGGACGAGGAAGATCTTCCCGCGTATGCGGCGAACGGTAACGAGCGAATGATCAATATCATGCAGGAAGCTGCGACACATTTCGACACGGATGCGTTTGATGTTTACGGCGCAGATAACAATCGCTTGAGCGCATTTATGGACGGGAAGGCTCTCTTCCTTTCTACCGGTATCGGAGAGCTTTCTAAGCTGAAATCTACCGAGTTGGATTACGGCGTGCTTCCTTGGCCTATATATGATAAGAACCAGGAAAATTACGTGTCCAGATGCGGTGATGCCTGGTTGCACTGTGTCCCCAGCAACGCAGAGAATCCCGAGCGTACCAGCGCGATCATGCAGGCGTTGGCATACTATTCGGCTGATACCGTCTATAAAGCATATTACGACAATGCTTTGACCTCCAAGTACGTGCGCGATCCCGAGTCTGTGGAGATGATGCAGATCATCCTTTCCACGCTGTCGATAGACCTTGGCGATACCATCTGGTTTGAAAACCTGAGATTCCCTCTGACGAAAGAATTCCTTACCAAAAAGGGAAATATCGGTATCACATCGACTTTCAAGAGCTATGAGCGAATCGCAAACAGGGAAATCAAAAAGGTCATGGATTTTTTGAATGACCAAAACGCTTGACCGCTATTAAGGAAGAAAAAGTCAAATATTTTGTGAAAATCTTCTGAAAATTGTTCAAATCCTCTTGCTTTTTTGCGAGGTTTATGCTATAATAAATAAACAATCAACCTGCCGCGTTGTTTTTGCGTGACAAAGGCAGAGAGAAAGGATGAACACACATATGATTAAACTTCTTATTGGCGTAAAAGGAACAGGTAAGACCAAGACTTTGATTGCACAGGCGAATGCTGCTCAGGAAAACACCAAGGGCAACGTCGTTTGCATCGAGAAGGGTACCAAGCTCCGTTACGACATCAACTATCAGGTGCGCCTGATCAATACAGACGACTATTTGATTACCGACGCTTCCTCTCTGGAAGGCTTGGTTGCAGGCATCCTTGCCAGCAATGCTGATGTGACTGACATCTTCATTGATTCTGCACTCAAGATCTGCAACAACGATGTCATCGGCTTTGGCGCTTTCCTTGACAAGCTCTCCAAGGTTACCGCTAATCTGGATGTCAATCTCCTGATTTCCGCTTCTATCCCCGAGGAAGAGGCTACCGATACCATCAAGAAGTATCTGTAATAAATGTATACGTGCGGAGCAGGCAGAGGCGATCCTCTGCTTGTTCCGTGCGCTTTTTTAGTTTAAAGGTCATCTCAAATCGCTCGCCAACAGCGTTTTTTTAGAGGATCTCCAAAAGAAAGGAGGGTGCTCCGTGTTTTGTATCAAGCTGTGCCACACGCTCATAGAGCTTGACAATCGATATCAATATGTCAGCGAGCTTTGCCGCGACTATATATATGAACTGAAGGACGAAGAGCATTCTGCCTTTCGTGTTTCCGTTTCCGAGCGGGAAATCAAAGATTACCGCTTTTCTGTGCGACGTTCTATGACTCCCGCCGAGGCAGAAAGTTATCTCATGTACCGCAAAATCTGCGGAGAAATGCCCAAATACGGCTCCTTTCTTCTGCACTCTGCCGTGGTAGCCGTAAACGGTCGCGGGTACGCCTTTTCTGCGCGTCGTGGCGTGGGTAAGACAACGCATACCGCACTTTGGGAGCAGTATTTTAATGCCGACATCGTCAATGGGGACAAACCTCTTGTACGCCGTGAATCCGACGGAACATTTACCGCATGGGGAACGCCTTGGTGCGGGAAGGAAGGGAAGCAGATCAATACCTCTGTTCCCCTTACGGCGATTTGTTTCTTAGAGCAGGGGAAGGTCAACGAGATCACGCCTGCATCCATCGCCGATACTGCCGCGCGCATACTGGAAGGAACGCTTTTGCCCCCCGATCCTGTAAGACAGGACGAAATGGCGGCCCTTGTCGGAGCGGTTGTCCGAGATGTACCTGCGTTTGTGTTGACCTGCCGTCCCGATGAGCTTGCCGCCCGTGTGGCCTATGAAACGCTGTCAAGTGTAAAATTGAATCATTAAACCGCTTTATTCCAAAAGTTTTTTTGAAAAAAGCGGTTTTTTTGGAAAGATTTTGGGTGTGTTCGGCGTCTTTACAGATGAAAGGTAAACTGTGTTTGCCGCACTGCGGCGGTCAATATCGCGTGATCCTTTCCGTATGGGAAGCGTATCACCCGATGGGCAGTATAGCGCTAAATTGTTGTTTATGGGCTTTTAACCAACGTGGCCGTAGGGGAGGCCCTGTGTGGCCTCCCGCCAAAAAGATTGTTGACCCACAAGGGTTTTGTCGATGTCGGGACGACGGGCGACCACATAGGGTCGCCCCTACAGGTTTTTGTTAATTCTCCGCTAAACAACAATTTACAAGACCAACACTTGTCTGGTGATACCCGCCCACCAAGGAGCGTGTCACGCGAGTCAAAGCCCCATTTGCGACAGGCAAATGGTCGCTGGAGGCGCCGCACTGCGGCAAACAACCATTTACCTCCCAAGAAAGGAGATCCCTATGAAAGAAAAGAAATTCTACGGCAAAGAAAAATGCCGCATCTTAAAACAGATCCGCGCCGAGATCGCAAAACAAAACGACATCGCATGGGTCGTCGAGGAATGCTCCCATAAAGGCAACTGCCGCGGCACCTGTCCCAAATGCGAGGCCGAGGTGCGTCAACTCGAAAGAGCGCTGGAGCGCCGCGCCGCACTTGGTAAGACTGTAGCCGTCGTGGGTATCTCTGCAGGACTGTCCCTGTCCATTACAGGCTGTGCCAACCCTTTGGAAAATCTGGGCGGCAAGCCCCTGCCCGATGAGGGAAATAGCCCTGCCAACGGAAACGCCAATTCCCATACGTCCACAGTAGAAGAAACCGAACGGTTGGTCTTTGACGGCGTGGAGATCCCCGAAACCGATACCGTTGCCATTACCGAGGAAGCCCTCATGGGTGAACCCGAGATTGAACCTCCCGTTCCAGGAGAAGAACCCGAAACAGAAGATGAGATCCTGCAGGGTGCCGTTCCCGAGGAATATGAGACCGTTGATGTCGTCATTCCCATGGGAGACGCTGTGGAATTCCCCGAAGACGAGCTTGGCGGTGAACCCCTTCCCGAAGATTATATGGACGGTGTATTAGCCATTACCGTGGCCGAGACCCTCCCGTCCTGCGTGGCTGTGGAGGAAAACTGCTTCTACGGCACCGACAAGGATGGGTATTTCTGGCGCATCTACTGCGATGATACGTCTGCCATCGAGGAAGGCAAAATCTATGAGGTGGAAATCGGTGACATCATTTCCTTGACGTATCCCGACGGCTACCCCGACGGCGGATGGACACCGCAATACGAGACCACCGCCAAAAAGATCCAGTGAGGTTTTCATATGCCTGCTCAGACAGCAACATATCAGCCTCGCTTTCCCCTCTGTTTTTTCAGCCGCCTCCGCATGGCCACCGACGGCACGGGTGTGACTGCACTTGTGGGCGCTTACGGTTGCCCGCTGTCCTGTCAGCTCTGTATCAATCCCCGCACCTGGGCACCCGCCGAAGCAGGGAAGGACTTCACTTGGGTCACGCCCGAGGAGCTTTACGAAAAAGCCAAGCAGGACAATTTGTATTACCTTGCAACGGGTGGCGGTATCACTTTCGGCGGTGGAGAACCGTTGCTTCATACGGATTTCATCATGGCATTCCGCAAGATCACGCCGCCCGAATGGCGCTTTTGTGCCGAATCCTGCCTCCATATCCCCGAGCATCATATTCCTAAAGCCGCCGCGTGTATCGATCACTTCATGATCGATATCAAGGACACAAACCCCGAGATCTACAAGGCCTATACGGGGCGAGACAATCAGCGTGTGCTGGATAATCTTTCGCATCTTCTGGCACTTGTAGGCCCTGACCGCATCACTGTCCGTGTTCCCCTCATCCCCGAATATAATACCGAAGCGGACACAGACCGTTCTGTCGCGCTTCTTTCAGAGATGGGACTGACCGATTTTGACCGCTTTGCCTATAAAATCCCCTCGGGAAAGTAAAGGCTTACCGAAAATTCACCTTTATGCAATGATAAAGAGAAGAGCGCCACGATGTAGGATCGTGGCGCTCTTTCGCTATTTGCTTGTTTTACAGAAGGCTCAAAAAGATAGCCTTTATGATATGCTGACATGGTTTTGCGTGTCAGCCTTCTTTTTTCTTGCTCGGCAGGATCGCTTGGGCAAACATTCGCCCCAATTGCATCACGCTACCCGCGTCATAATGATAAATATCAGGTTCTTCTTCCGGTTCAAACCGCGTGGTAAGTCCTGCGCCGACCGTATCTACAAAGGAATAGCCGTTGGCATCGGCAAAGGCTTTTTTCTTTGTATTCATTTGCTCGTAATCCACCCAGATCTCCGAAATACCTGCGTCGGCGTAATGGCAACCATCAAAATGCGGGGCAAAGGTTTCTTTGAGATCCTTCAGCATACATTCATAACGCCCAATATACGGCTCTGCATGGGGAGGTGCAGAATCCGCTTCACCCTGCATCCAGCAAAAACCGATGATTTGAGGATCCAGCCCTGCTGCTTTGAGCGCATCTAAGCTTTGACGTAGGCGTTTGACGAGCGCATTGTAGCACCAGCCGGGGAATTGATAGGCGGGATCAACCAAGGCTTTCTTTGGCTCTGCCACAAGCTCCTCGCGGTAAGGAACGCCGCTGGAGGGAGAACGCCAACCGTTGAACATATCCGAGCCGCCGAACGCGCATTTGACGATGAAAAAATCCTCGTCAGGGCTGGCCTCACTGAGATATTCTGCCATACCCAGCTCGGGGCCGAAGGTGTCTTTGGTTTCTTCGGTACAGTTGATCGTTGTGGGGACAAATCCGTTGCTTTGAATATCGTGGGAAACGTAGCTGATTTGGATATGCTCAAAAGGGGATGTGAGCTTCTGGCAGACTTCCGTGTCAAAATATTTGGGAAGATATTTGACAAATCCCACACCCACAGCGTTGGACTGTCCGGCGAGAATGATGACCTTTGCTTGCTTCATATGTGCCTCCAATGGCTTTTTTCTTATTATAACACAAACTTTCTGGGAAGGCAAGAGTGTATTTTTATTTTTTCGTATAGATGTCTTTTTTGGAGGAAAACTACTTTTAAAAGCTACATTGTTATGTAGGAGGCAGTACTGTCGGCCGGTATCGCGGGACACTTTCCGTGGCGGCGGTGTATTACCCGATGGGGAGTATAGAGGAAAATTGTTGTTTAGGCGGCAGTGCCGCCGGCCAATATCGCATGGCACTATCCCAAGCGAGGGGCTATCACCCAATGGGGATATAACGGTAAATTATTGTTTATGGGCTTTTAACCAACGTGGCCGTAGGGGAGGCCCTGTGTGGCCTCCCGCCAAAAAGATTGTTGACCCACAAGGGTTTTGTCGATGTCGGGACGACGGGCGACCACATAGGGTCGCCCCTACGGCATAAAATG
>JAGASP010000109.1 GCA_017621695.1 Clostridia bacterium | reverse complement strand
TGACGACACCAAGTTCTCGGGCGACATCATGGACTTCTACATCTCCGGCGACGTTGCTCCCGGCGCACGCTTCAAGTACAGCTACATCTCCACCGAGGCAAACGCCACCGGTAAGGAGCCCACGACCGACGAGTCCGATACCGCCGAGTCCGAACCCGTTGCGCCCGAAAGCAGCGAGCCCGAAAGCAGCGGATCCGCAACCGACGAGCCCATTGCTGACACCGAGGCTGCCACCAACGCCGATACCGCCGCAGAAAGCGACACGGTAGCCGAGGACGCTGGATGCGCTTCTGCTTTGAGTCTGTCGTTTATCTCTCTTGTACTGGCAGCAGCCGGCCTTGTCATCTCCAAGAGAAAGCAAGATTGATATTTCCCTTCAAGGACTGTTTTCACCGACAGTCCTTGATTTTTTTGATATTTTCAAAATAAAATCCATGGGAAGGGTTTACAAGACATCAAAAATATGTTATAATAATATGAATATTCTTTTGAGTGAAAGAGGTTGCGGTAATGAAGATCATTCCCATCTGTGTCGGAGATATTTTAGAGCTCAAAAAAAGCCATCCGTGCGGAGAAAAACGGTTTCGCGTTCTGCGAACGGGCAGCGAAGTTCACATCTCTTGTCTGGGTTGTGGACACGACATGACGCTGGAACGCATCAAGCTGGAAAAGGCCATAAAATCCGTCACACACACCGACAGCACACCGCATACCTGACATCTTATCGGCAACGCATTATTCCAAAGAAAGGTGATATTTCCTATGGATCGTACACTTCCGCCCCTCGATACGGGCAATCCCGCAGAAAAAAAGAATTTCTTCTCCTATATCAAGGCCTCCCTCTCCCGTATCAATCGCGAATATGGATATTTGGCCGTTGCGTTCACGATACCCGTGATCCTCATGTATCTGATGTATCTCTGCCGCGGTATCTATCCCTTCGGAGACAGCACCATTCTGGTTCTTGACCTGAACGGCCAGTATGTGTACTTCTATGAAGGCCTTTGGGATATCCTGCACGGAGACGCCTCCTGCCTCTACTCCTTCTCTCGCGCCCTCGGCGGCGAATTCATGGGTACGTTCGACTATTATGTCGCCAGCCCCTTCTCTCTTTTGATCGGTCTTTTCCCCAGAGAGTGGATCCAGGAAACGCTTCTTGTCGTGTTCCTTCTGAAGGGCGGTCTTTGCGGCTTCAACATGGGTTTTTATCTCCATAAGCATTCCGAAACCAAAAGCAAGCTGACCATCATCACCTTCTCCATCCTGTATGCCCTGACCTCCTACTGCATCATCCAGCAGAACAACTCCATGTGGATCGACGCAGTTTTGTGGCTCCCCATTCTGGCATACGCCATTGAAGAGCTCATCAAGCGCGGTCATTTCCGCCTGTTCGTATTCACTTTGGCCATCACGCTCATCAGTAACTTCTATATCGGCTACATGGTGTGCATCTTCCTGGTCGCTTACTGCTTCTACTATTACTTCGCGCATAATCAGAACGGCGAAAACAACCCTACGGGCGAGAAAAACCATTTTGTCCGTTCGGTCATTCGCGTCGCCTGCTGGTCGGTATTGGCCATCGGTATCGCGGCATTTGCCATTCTTTCGGCGCGGTATTCCCTCTCCTTCGGTAAAAACGAGTTCTCTGACCCCAACTGGGAGATCACGCAAAAATTCAGCCTCTTTGAGATGCTGATCAAATTCCTCCCCGCATCCTACGATACGGTTCGCCCTGCAGGTCTTCCTTTCCTCTACTGCGGTGTTCTCACCCTCATTTTGGCCCCCGTATTTTTCCTCTCCAAAAAGGTTTCCAACCGAGAAAAGGTTGCGGCTGCGCTCCTCATTTTCTTCTTCATCGCATCCTTTGCAACCAGCTCCATCGACCTCATCTGGCACGGCTTCCAGAAGCCCAACTGGCTCAACTACCGTTACAGCTTTATGCTGTGCTTCTTCCTCATTGTACTTGCCTTCCGCGGCTTTGAGCATCTGGCATTTACAAGCCGCAAAGCCCTGTTGGCTGTTGTCGCCTTCATCGGCTTCGTCATTCTCGTGTTACAACAAATGGGAGATTTCATCACAGCATCCAACGAAAAGCTGGTGGTTCGTCCCTTCGCTTCTGTCTGGCTCGCCTTGGGCTGCCTGATCGTCTACTTTATCATTCTCTGCCTCTGGGGTCAGGCCAAACCCGCAGGCAAAGAAAAGCTCGCCATCGTTTTGGTGTTTGTAGTCGCCATGGAGGTGTTCACAAGTGGCCTTGTGGATATGAACTCCTTTGACAAGGACGTTACCTTCTCCAAGCATTCCCGTTATACCGACCTGACCGACACCTTCCGTCCCATCACGACCCTCATCAACGAAAAGGACGACGGCTTCTTCCGTATGGAAAAGACCTACCACAGAAAAACCAACGACAACTTCGCATTGGACATCAACGGTCTTTCCAACTCGACCTCCACCCTCAACCGCAGCACCATTGATTTCTTGCGCGGCATGGGCTATTCCGCTAAGTCCCACTGGGCCAAGTACTTGGGCGGTACTCCCGTCAACGACTCTTTGCTCGGTATCAAGTATATCATCTCGGATACGGATCTCAGCCACTATTACGGCGAGCCCATCTACACAAGAGAAGATTACAATTACGACAAAAAAGCCAACGTCACCAAGGATTATGACGTATATCTCAACCCCTATGCGCTGTCTCTGCTCTACGGTGTATCCTCGGATATGAAGGACTTCAATCCCGATCTCTACAACAACCCCATCGACCGTCTCAATGCGATGATCTCGACCATGCTGGGTGAAGAGGAAACCTTGCAGATCTTTGTCCCTGCCGTGCAAAACGGTGATCCCACACTCGTCAACGCCACAGCGTCGGTGATCGCGGCGCACAAGAAATATGCCGTGGATGACGTAGAGTCCGCAGGTGTGCTGACCTACAGCTACACCCTTCCCGAAAACGTGGAAGCCTACTACTTCTTCCCCTCGGATTATTTGCGCGAGGTCAAGCTCAAGGCCAACGGCTCAAGCAAGGGTAGCTTCGGCGGCAACGAGACCCACCGTCTTGTCTCCCTCGGCAAGACCACGACCGGGGAGCTTGAGCTGGAGGTTCGCATCGAAAACGATTCCCATAATCTTTATATCAAGGAAGATTGGGCATCCTGCGTGTACTATATCGACACCGAGGTGTTCGCCGATGCCATGGAGCGCCTGGCAGAAACACAGGTGATCCTTGACAACGAGTCTGTAGACGACCATCTGTTCGGTACCCTCACAACAACCGAAAAGAACCAGATGATCTTCACCTCCATCCCTTACGACGAGGGTTGGAATATCACGGTCGACGGCGCTCCCGTTGAAATTTTCGAAACCGCAGGTGCACTGATCGCCTTCAATGTAGAAAACACCGGTACACATGACATTGATCTGGAATATATGCCCGACACCTATGTAACAGGCATGACCATCTCTTATATTTGCATCGCGATCTTTGTCCTGTTGCTCCTGCTTTATCCCATTCTGCGCAAGCTACCCGTCATCAAGCACGCGATGGGCATCCAGCGCCCCGATCTCCCCCTGCTCCCTGTAGAGGAGGCAACCATTCTTCCCGAGGACATCGGACACCGCGACGAGGAAATTCCTCCAACGCAAAACGGGGTTCCTTATCCGTCGAGACGCGAGTTGAAGGATATGAAGAAATCCCGACAGGCCAACAATCCCACCGCGCCTCAGGACAAGAAAAAAACCAAAAACAAGAAGTAACCCCCGAAGTAGCTTCACGAAAACGGCTCACGGGGTAAGCTCCACGGGAGCGGTGACACGCAGTCCCGCTCCCGATATTTTATATATACGATTCCACCCAACGAAAAGGTAATGCTATGTTTTATTATATCAAAGGTCCTCTGGTCTATGCTACCCCCTCCATGGCGGCAGTAGAGGCCGCGGGAGTCGCTTACAAATTGACCATCAGCGAAAACACCTATCGTACCCTTCCTCCGCGCCACACGGCAGATAAGCCCCCTGTGGTCACGCTCTATACCCATTTGTCTGTACGCGAGGACGGAATCGAGCTCTTTGGATTTGGAGACGAGCGCGAGCTTTCCTCCTTCAAGATGCTTCTTTCGGTTTCGGGTGTCGGCCCTAAAGCAGCCATGTCCATCCTCTCCCTTCTGACTCCCGAAAAATTTGCGCTTGCGGTTTGTACCGAGGACAAAAAGGCCATCTCCAAGGCCAACGGTATCGGCCCCAAAACGGCCGCCCGTATCATCCTCGAACTCCGTGATAAGCTCATGAAGGAGACGAGCATTGACGACGATCTTTCCGCCGCCGTCATGGATCATTCGGCAGACGCTCCCGATGCGCCCCCTCGCGGCAAGCTCTCCGAGGCACAGGATGCCCTCTTGGTACTGGGCTTTACCCGTGCTGAAGCGCAAAATGCCCTCAAGAGCATCGACATATCCAAGCTCTCTGTGGAAGACATCATCAAGGAAGCTCTCAAAAAGCTCATGAAGGCGTAAGGAGTACGCAAGGAACCTTTTTGAGAAAAGGTTCCTTGACCTCCAAAAACTTTTAAAAGCATAGGTTCACGAAACGATCGGATATACTTCATGCATCTGAAAGGTATCTGACCGCGCAGGAATCATCCGACGGAATCTGTCGGCATAACTCACTACAAGCACCTCAGGTGCATCAAAAAGGAGGCAACCATGTCCCTGACCATTCATACCGTCACACTCCCCTCCGCCAAATTCAACGGAGAATCTACCCTCCCCTCTCTCTATGAAATGTCTAACGTGCAACATCTGGCTGAAAGCCATTTGGACGAAGACGACGAGCTCTTTGTAGGCTACGGCGGCCTTGCATCTATTTTCCCCTATCGGATGCAGGATCTTTATGACCGTGCCGACACACCCACAGCATACATCGGTGTTACGCTGGAAAATGCATATCTCAAAGCTCTGTTCCTCCCCGAGCTGGGCGGTCGTCTCTGGTCTCTGTACGACAAGGTAGCAGGGCGTGAGCTGCTTTACAGCAACCCCGTGGTGCGTCCCTGCAATCTGGCCGTCCGCAACGCCTGGCTGGCAGGCGGTATTGAGTTCAACTGCGGCATGATCGGCCACCATCCCTTCACCTGCTCCCCCATCCACGCGGTAGAAACCTCCTTGGCCGACGGCACACCTGTGCTTCGTATGTATGAGTACGAGCGCATCCGCGGCGCGGTCTACCAGATGGACTTCTTCCTGCCCGAAGATTCCCGTGTGCTGTACGGACGGATGCGCATCGTCAATCCGAACCGCGAAACCGTTCCCATGTACTGGTGGACCAACATGGCCGTCCGTGAAGATCCCGAAGCGCGGGATATCATCGACGCGACCGAAACCTACAACAACAAAAACGGCATGGTAGGCAAAAATCCCGTGCCCGTATATGAGGATATTGACATCACCTATCCCTCAAACAACCCCATTGCCATCGACTATTTCTGGAAGATCCCCCCTTCTTCCCGCAAATATACTGCTTATATTGACAGAAAAGGCTACGGCTTCATGCAATCCTCCACCGCGCGTCTCCAGGGCAGAAAGCTGTTCGTTTGGGGACAGGGCGAGGGTGGCAAGCGCTGGCAGGAGTTCTTGACACAGGACGGCCATGACGGCCGCTACGTGGAAATTCAGGCAGGTCTGGCACACACCCAATACGAATGCATTCCCATGCCCCCCAAGACGGCTTGGGAGTGGCTGGAGACCTTCGGTGCAGTCACGGCTGATCCCGGCAAGGTACACGGCGATTGGGCTGATGCCCGCGCCGAGGTGGGCCGCCGCTTGGAGGAAATATCTCCCATCGCTGATCTGGAAGCCTTGCTGGCTGAAACCAAGCCCATGGCACTTTCCCCTGCCAACACACGCATTTGCTACGGCTCTGCCTGGGGCACGTTGGAGAATCTCCGCCGTGAAAAAGCACAGCTCTCCCCCATCTGTCCTCACCTAGATTTCGGTGCGTTGACCGAAGCCGAGCAGCCTTGGGCGACTCTCTTGAAAACGGGATGCCTGCCCGTCTTGGAGCCGACCGAAGCCCCTGCCTCCTGGATGCTTCAGAAGGAATGGACGCATCTGCTTGAAAAGGCTGCGCCCACCCATGAAAATCAGCTCCACCTGGCGGCCATCTGCATGGCAGAGCGCCGCGTGAGAGATGCCGAAGAAGCCCTTGACGCAACCCTCGCGCTGCGCGTCACCCCCACCGCCCTGTTCCTCAAAGCGCAGGTGTACCGTTTGAAGGATGACCTTCTTGCCGCCGCCCAAACGGCCTTGGGGGCTCACGCGCTTTGTCCCTCAGACGTGTCTCTCGCCCGCCAGGCCTTTGCGCTGGCTCTGCGGGTCAGGCTCCACGGCGATATCGTGACAGCTTACGAGGCCGCTCCCCAAAACGTACAGGCCGACGGCCGCGTGGCTATGACTTACGCCTTTGCCCTTCTCAGAGAAGGCAAGACCGACGAGGCCGAGGCGGTGCTGTACCGCGACGGCGGCCTGTCGGTCACCGACATCCGCGAGGGAGAAATTTCTCTGACGTCTCTTTACATATCCATTCAAAAGGCAAGAGCGGAGGCTCGTGGCGAGACTCTGGAGGACGCCGATATTGACGTGCCACGGCAGTTCGATTTCCGTATGAACGTACCGAAGAAGAAATAACAGAAAGGTATCACCATGAACGAAACCTATTTTGACGATTCCCGTTTTGAAAATGGGGACGACATGGATTTTGAAAATCGCATCGTCTCCACCTCCTACACCCCCGGTGCCGATGAGGCCGAGATCTCCCTCCGCCCCCGTCACATGGAGGATTATATCGGTCAGGACAAGGCCAAGGAGAACCTGAAGGTCTACATTGAGGCTGCCAAGCTCCGCGGCGATTCTTTGGATCACGTCCTGCTCTACGGCCCTCCCGGTCTGGGTAAAACCACGCTGTCGGGCATCATTGCAGCCGAGATGGAGGTCAATATCCGTATCACTTCGGGCCCCGCCATTGAAAAGCCCGGTGACCTGGTAGCACTTCTGACCAACCTCAACGCGGGGGACGTGCTGTTCATCGACGAGATCCACCGTATGCCCCGCACTGTGGAAGAGATCCTCTATCCTGCCATGGAGGACTACGCCGTGGATATTATCATTGGTAAAGGCCCTTCCGCACGCTCCATCCGCATTGATCTGCCCAAATTTACCCTCATCGGTGCCACCACAAGAGCAGGTCAGCTCACCACGCCTCTCCGCGACCGTTTCGGTGTTCTCCTCAAGCTGGAGCTGTACACCCCCGAGCAGCTTGCGCTCATCGTCAAGCGGAGCGCGGCCATTCTGGGCATTCCGATCTCAGATGACGGCGCGTATGAGATCGCTTCCCGCTCCCGCGGCACCCCCCGTATCGCCAACCGCCTGCTCAAGCGCGTACGTGACTTTGCCCAAGTGCAGCGCAAGACCGAGATCGACGCGGCCACGGCAGGTTATGCGCTTGATCGTTTGGAGATCGACGAGCTCGGACTGGACAACACCGACCGCCGCATGATGGAGTCCATCATCAAGTTCTACAACGGTGGCCCTGTGGGTCTCGACACCTTGGCGGCCACCATCGGCGAGGAGGCCATCACCATTGAGGACGTGTACGAGCCCTATCTCATGCAGCTCGGCTTCATCCAGCGCACCCCTCGCGGCCGTTGCGTGACTCGCCTTGCTTATGAGCATCTTGGTATGCGCGCTCCTGCAGCACCGCAAACACCTGCGGATCAATTGCAATTCTTCGACGAGGAATAACAAAAAAAGCCTTGATTTTTCAAGGCTTTTTTGTTTTATTCCATGGGGATTCAAGAAAGTCGAAAGCTGCACCAAAGCAGGTTATGATCCGACGTATCGCTGTCGATCATCCCGTGATCCTGCGGGGTCATATACGCGCTTCGGTACACGATGTTGTCAATGGCCAAAGGCTCTGTACGGAAGGTTTGGTACGTGTGTTCCCGATCGTTGACAAGATCATATCCCAAAGTCCGAAGGGGATGAAACATTGAAAAGTCTTCCGTATTAAAGTCACCCGTCAGGACGACAGGCATCTTTTGTGGGATCTGCTTGTCCATAAAAGCGGCCAGTTCTGCAAACTGGATTCTTTGCTGCTCGGCAGATTCATAGGAAAGATGGGTGTTCAAAAAGCAAAGCTCTTTTTCTTCGACAAGAGATACACGAACGCATCCGAACGCGCGCGGCTCGTACTTTCCGGCATCCAAGGGATGTATCTCGCAAGCTGTGATGGGAAAGCGGGAAAGCATGGCTGTCCCGTACCGACCACCGTCAAAATCCATAGAAGGGACAAAAACCGCATACGGAAAACCGATGGCCTCCGAGAGGCCTTTGACCGTATCCCTACCCGAGACACGGTTGGTATGCATATCGATCTCCTGAAATCCAACGATATCCGCGCCCGACCGATGCACAATCCCGGCGATCTTCTTCCAATCAAAGCCCACGTCATGCCCGTGGCGGATATTATACGTCGCAATGGTTATTTCTCTCATATTCAAAGTCCTTCTTGTCTCTGCTCATTTTTGAAGCACCGCAAGGCCCTCAAGATAGGCAACGGTATCAAACATCTCCAACGGTGTATTGCTTTTCAGATACAGCGGATGGTGGGGATGGCCTTTGACCGACAAGGGTCCCGCATGATACCATTCGGCAGAAAAGGCTTGTCCGATCTCCAGCATTTCCCGCACACAATCGGCCAGATATCCGCGTTTTTCAATGATACTGCCCCAGGCCGCCCACACGGCGGGTCTTTCCCCCGCGATGGACAAAAGATAGCGGAAAGCCTTCATATTTTCATTGTGCAGCCACTCGTTGCGCTCCTTTTCCATGTCGTCGGGGCGGGTGGCGCGCTGGGCATAGACGTTGAACATGAGGAAGGAATCATAGCCGTTGGCGAGGGCGATGCGCTGGGCAGACTTCAAGGTGGGGTCAAGGTTGTCGGGTGCGGCGGTGGAGGGGTTGATGCCGATGCAAATGACGGGCTTGATCCCTCTCGTGCCCAGTATGTAACGGTATTCGTCATAGCGATTGGGAACGTAGAGCCATTTGGCCACGTCGTAGTCGGGATGGGGACAAAGACCCTCGGCAAGGGCGTCGTCAAAGGGCAAAACGTCAATATATGTTGTTGGGGAGGTGGGAATGTGCATGGGGCACTCCTTTCGTGGTAAGATACAAGATACACGCCGAGCAAGCTCGGCAGATACAAGATACGAGATAGGGGTTCTATCTTGTATCTTTGTATCTTGTATCTTTGTATCTCCGTATCTTTATCAGAATTGCATGGTCATCTGATCCGTCTCGTTGACGCCGTCGAGGACGTGGTTGGCTCGCAGGGTCTCGATGACGGCCTTGGTGAGCTTGGCTCGGTTTTGGAGATCTTCTACAGAGAAGAAGGGCTCTTCCGCGCGAGCCGCGGCGATGTTGGCGGCGGCGTTTTCACCCACGCCCGCCAAAGCCGAGAAGGGCAGGCGGATCTTGCCGTCCTCGGGGAGATACTCCACGTCGCTGGACTTCTCGAGATCTACGGGCAGGAAACGGATGCCGCGGGCATAAGCCTCGTTGACAAGCTGCAGGACGGGAAGGCTCTGCTGCTCCTTGGGAGAGGCTTCTCCCTTGTTGGCGCGGTCGTTGATATCCTTGATGTAGGCCGCCACCGCCGCCTTACCCTTCATGACCAGCTCGCCGTCAAATCCCAGGGGTTTGACGGTAAACATGGCGCAATAGAAGGCCAAGGGGATATGTACCTTATACCATCCCAGGCGGATGGCCGACATATCGTAGGCCGCGGCGTGCGCCTTGGGGAACATATACTTGATCTTCTTACAGGAGGCGATATACCAGTCGGGCACGCCCGCCTCCCGCATCTCTTGCTCAAACTCAGGAGTCAGACCCTTGCCCTTACGCACCATCTCCATGATCTTGAAGGCGTGGGACTTCTCCACACCGTAACGGATCAGCGCCAGCATGATGTCGTCACGGGTACCGATCACCTCGGAAATGGTGCAGGTTTCATTGGCGATCAACTCCTGGGCATTATTGGTCCAAACGTCAGTACCGTGGGACAGACCCGAGATCTGGAGCAGGTCGGAGAAGGTCTGGGGCTTACACTCTTGAAGCATCTTGATGACGAAGTTGGTGCCCAGCTCAGGGAGACCCAACGTACCCAGCGGGCAACCGATTTCTTCGGGAGACGCGCCCAAGGGTTTAGTGCCAAGGAACAGATCGTAAATGGAACGGTCATTCATGGGCACGTCCAAAACCGAGGTGTCGGAATACTTCTCAAGATACTTATACTTGGTCGGCATATCGTGTCCGAGCTCGTCCAGCTTGAGCAAGGTATCGTGGAGATATTCAAAGGTAAAGTGGGTGGTGACGATATCCGAATTGGGATCGTCGGCAGGGTGCTGGACGGGACAGAAATCGTAGATCTCCAAATGCTTGGGCACGACCACGATGCCGCCGGGGTGCTGGCCCGTGGTACGCTTGACACCCACGCAATGGGAGGTCAGACGGTTGACCTCGGCGCGGTTGACGCTGATGCCCTTCCCTTCGAGATACTTCATGACAAAGCCGTAGGCCGTCTTGTCCGCTAAGGCGCCGATGGTGCCCGCACGGAACACGTTTTCAGCACCGAACAATTCTTCGGTATATTTATGCACCTTGCCCTGCACTTCACCCGAGAAGTTCAAGTCAATATCGGGAGATTTGTCGCCGTAGAAACCAAGGAAGGTCTCAAAAGGAATGTCGTGGCCGTCGTAATTCAGCTTGCGACCGCAATTGGGGCAGATCTTGTCGGGCAGGTCAAAGCCGGAAAAGACCTTCAACTCTTTAGCGGTTTCAAAATCGGAATATTTGCAATCGGGGCACCAGTAGTGGGGCGGCAGGGGGTTTACCTCGGAGATGCCCGCCAAGTTAGCGACAACCGACGATCCAACCGAGCCACGGGAGCCCACCAGATATCCTTGAGACTCGGAGTAGGCCACCAGCTTCTGGGCGATCATGTATAGCACCGCAAAGCCGTTTTTGATGATGGAGGGAAGCTCACGCTCCAAACGATCCTGCACGATGTGAGGCAGAGGATCACCGTAGCGGGACTTGGCCGTTTCATAGCAGATGCGTTCCAAGTCCTCGTCCGCGCCGTCCATGTGGGGGTTAAACGTGCCCTTGGGGAAGGGACGGATGTCAGGCTCGATCATATCCGCGATCATGTTGGTGTTTTCCACTACCACTTCATAGGCCTTTTCTTCACCCAGATAGGCAAATTCCTCGAGCATTTCCTCGGTGGTACGGAAGTAGAGTCCCACTTCCCTGTCATAGTCCTTGAATTTGAGACCCGCCATAAGGATCTGGCGGTAGATCTCATCCTCGCGGTTCATAAAGTGTGCGTCGCAGGTAGCCACCACAGGGATGTTCAGCTTCTCACCCAAGGCCACCACACGGCGGTTAAGATTTTTGAGGTCTTCATCATCCTTCGCCTTACCCTCAGAGATCAGGAAACGGTTGTTGATGATGGGTTGGATCTCAAGATAATCGTAGAATTTGGCGATCTCCTCGATCTCGGCCTCGGGCTTATTGTCAATGATGGCTCGCATCAGCTCCCCCGCCTCACAGGCAGAGCCCACGATGAGTCCCTCGCGGTACTTTTCCAGCTCGGTCTTGGGGATGCGGGGCTGCTTGCGGAAATAGTTCAGGTAGCTGAAGGAGACCAGTTTATAAAGATTTTTCAGACCCACCTTGTTTTTGACCAAAAGGATCTGATGGTAGGTAGGCAATCGCAAAGGATCGGTTTTTTCTGCCATTTCGCGGGTCAGCATATCAAAGGTACGGATATCCTGTTCGTGGAGATCGCGGATCATGCAGAAGTAGATGCGCGCCAGAATTTCAGCGTCATCACACGCACGGTGGTGGTTGAAATCTCCCAGCTCGTATCGCTCTGCCACCTTGTCCAGCTTATGGCTCTTCATGTCGGGGAGCAGAAAACGCGCCAAGGCCAGCGTATCGAGGTAGGGGTTTTTGAACTCCATCCCCGAGCGCAGGGCGGCGGCACGGATAAAGCCCGTATCAAAATCGGCATTGTGAGCAATGAGCAACACCTCACCGCCGTCCTCGCCCTTACCGATAAAATCAAAGAACAGGCGAAGCGCTTCCGCCTCCTTGGGTGCGCCCTTGACCATCTCGTCGGTGATGCCTGTCAGCTTCACGATCTCATCAGGGATGGGCTCCTCGGGGTCAACGAAAATATTGAATCTGTCCAACACCTCGCCATCCTTGATCTTGACAGCACCGATCTCTGTGATGCGGCAATTCTGCACCGACAGGCCCGTGGTCTCGATATCAAACACCACGGCGGCTTGATCCACCGCACCGGGACAGCCGCCGTAAATCGCGCCCGCGGTATTGTTGACGAAGTACGCCTCCATGCCCCAGATCACCTTCTGACCGATCTTCTCGGCAGTCAGCATGGCATCCTGATAGGCCTGTACGTTGCCGTGATCCGTGATGGCCACGGCGGGGTGTCCCCATTTGTTGGCCTGCTTGACAAGATCCGAGGGGGGAATGATGGCGTCCATGGAGGACATCTGGGTATGTATATGCAATTCCACGCGTTTTTTCTCTGCGTTGTCCTTGCGATCCTGCTTTTTGATCTTGGCAATGGCGGTATGATAAAAGAGGAGATCGGGACCTTCGGTGCGGTCGCGCTTGACCTCTCGCTTGGTATATCCCTTGACCGCCAGAATCGCGCCGTTTTTGACGACCGCCCCCAGCTCATCCGCCTCATCGGGCAGCATTCCGTAGCTACGGCATTCAATGGAGGCACTGTTATCGGTCAGAGAAAAGGTAACGTTGAATTTGTCGCCCGTGCGGTTGGCTTCCTTGGAAAAACCAAAGACCTCACCCAGCACCACAAGACCTCTTTGGGGCTTATCAATGGCAGACAGAGGGGTCGGCGTGATGTCAAATTCGCCGCCCAATACATATTCGGGTGCAGATAGATCAAAGGTCATAAAACCGATCTTGCAACAGCCATCCTCGATTTTGACGCCCTCGGGTGCGGAGGCATCCGCAAACAGCGTGGCCACGCGAGGCAGTATTTCTTCTTGCACCGCAGGCTTGGAGGATTCCTGCGTTTCTCTGTGTGCAGAAACAACCTGTCCATAGGATTTTTCGGCGGCAGCGATCTCACGGTCCAACGCATCGAGGCGTTCCTGCATTCGCTCGCTGACAGGGTTTTGCATTTCCTCGGAGTTTTGGATATCCACAGCAACAGAGAGCCCAAACTCGCTGTAAATGATACGGCTGATGATATCCTGCGTGTGCGCTCCTGTGAGGAGCATGACACCCTCCTTGATGAAGGGGATCTCAATCAAAAGGCGGTTTTCATCCAGAGTCGCACGGTAGCTGGAAAAGAATCCTCGTGCCACCACGCCGACGCGCTCTGTTTCCTTCAACACTTCCGATATATACGCGTGGTTAAAGAGCTCGGGCGCATAGTTCGGAAGAAATTTGACGTATTGAAGATCATACGCCACGCGCACCTCTTCTTCGATACGGTAGAGCGTTTCCTTGGGGATCAGCGCGGGAAAATGTGCGCTGATCTGCAAAAGTCTCCTCTCCTTTTCGGCGCTGACCTTGATATCGGAGGCCGTCATGAGCAGGTCGTAGGTATCCCTGTCTGGGGTATATTTGTAGAGGATCTCCGGTAGGGTCTTCATATCTATCTCTTCTTTCTGTTGTCTGCATTTTTTCCGTAGTGCGGTAACCCCTGCGGTGGGGTTTTGTCTCGGGTAATAGTCTCCCAATCCGGGGTATCACCCGATGGTAGTATTGCGGTAAATTGTTGTTTAGCGGAGGATTAACGAAAACCCGTAGGGGCGACCCTATGTGGTCGCCCGTCGTCCCGACATCGACAAAACCCTTGTGGGTCAACAATCTTTTTGGCGGGAGGCCACACAGGGCCTCCCCTACGG
>JAGASP010000108.1 GCA_017621695.1 Clostridia bacterium | reverse complement strand
GCCCCCTGAACCCTATGATGATGGCCGGCGGTTTCGGGGGCGGCCTTGAGCGCCCTGAATTTGATAAAATTGTTTTGCGAAGCAAAACTTCCTTATTCTATAAGGAAAATTTGATTTAGCAAAGAAAAATCAACAGCGATTTTATTTGTCAAAAATCTTCTTGCGGCTTCCGCCGCGCGCCGAGGCGCTCACGGCCGCCCTCGGCACTGCCGGCCACCATCATAAGGTGCAGGGGCTGCGCCCCTGCACCCCCTTAGGCCGCTAAACAACAATTTACCGCCACACTGCCCATCGGGTGATATATCCCGCCACGGAGAGTGTTACGCGAGCGTTGGCCGGCGGCACTGCCGCCTAAACAACAATTTACATGACCAGCCTCTTGTCGGGTGATATACCTTCCCTGCGGAGAGTGTTACGCGAGTCAAAGCCCCACCGCAGGAGGCACCGTATTGCGGCAAACAATAATTTCGAATAACACACAAAAATATCCGTTGTCCCCCTTGACGAAAATTCAAATGAGTGCTATAATAGAATGGTATATATATTTCACCCCAAAAGGTGAAAGCAAAATTCTAAAGACACAGGTACAAAAAAATGCTTGACATCAAATTTTTGAAAGAAAACCCCGAGCTTGTCAAAGAGAACATCCGCAAGAAATTCCAGGAAAAGAAGCTGCCTTTGGTTGACGAGGTCATCGAACTCGACGAGCAAAGACGTAAAAACATCCAGAAGACCGATCAGCTCAAGGCGCAGAGAAATCAGCTCTCCAAGGCCAACGGCGGTCTGTTCGGCCGCATGAAGAAGGCTGCTGACGATGCCGAAAAGGCAGAACTGCAGGCACAGATCGACGAGAACAACGCCAAGGTCAAGGCCAATGCCGACGAGATGGCCGCTCTCGATGCCGACATTCAGAAGCTGGATGCCCGTATTCGCGAGATCATGCTCACCATTCCCAACATCATTGATCCCTGCGTGCCCATCGGTCCCGACGACTCCTGCAACGTAGAACGTGAAAAATTCGGTGAGCCCGTGGTGCCCGATTTTGAGATCCCCTATCACACCGACATCATGGAAAGACTGTCAGGTCTGGATCTGGAGGCCGCCCGCCGCGTGGCAGGTAACGGCTTCTACTATCTGATGGGTAACATTGCCCGTCTCCACTCCGCCATCATTTCTTATGCGCGTGACTTTATGATCGGCCGCGGCTTTACCTACTGCGTCCCCCCCTTCATGATCCGCGGCGGCATTGTGGACGGTGTCATGTCCTTTGCCGAGATGGACGCTATGATGTATAAGATCGAGGGCGAGGATCTCTACCTCATCGGTACGAGTGAGCATTCCATGATCGGTAAGTTCGTAGATCAGATCGTACCCGAAAAGGAGCTTCCCTACACCCTCACCAGCTATTCTCCCTGCTTCCGCAAGGAAAAGGGCGCTCACGGTATTGAGGAGCGCGGTGTGTACCGTATCCACCAGTTTGAAAAGCAGGAGATGATCGTCATCTGCAAGCCCGAGGACAGCAACTATTGGTATGACCAGATGTGGAAGAACTCCGTGGACTTCTTCCGTACCCTGGACATTCCCGTCCGCACGTTGGAATGCTGCTCGGGTGACCTCGCTGACCTCAAGGTGAAGTCTCTGGACGTGGAGGCATGGTCTCCCAGACAGAAGAAGTATTTCGAGGTCGGTAGCTGCTCCAACCTCGGTGACGCGCAGGCAAGACGCCTCAAGATCCGCATCAAGGGCGAGGACGGCAAGAACTACTTTGCCCACACCCTCAACAACACCGTGGTAGCACCTCCCCGTATGCTCATCGCCTTCCTGGAGAACAATCTCCGCGCCGACGGCAGCGTGGCCATCCCCGAGGCTCTGCGTCCCTACATGGGCGGCATGACCGAAATTCGCTGATTGTGAGGTAGACACACCATGACTGATTACGGAAAAAAGGTCTGGCTGATCGCCGACGGTTATATGAGCGACACCACAAAGGGTGAGTTTGTCAGCCATGAGGCTGTTTGCGTGCTCAACCTTTCGGGAGAGACCGCACACATTGATATTACCCTGTATTTTGAGGATGCCGAGCCTCTGCGCGGAATCCACGCCGAGTGCGCCCATGAGCGCACCAACCACATCCGTTTGGACAAGGCTGTCACCGACGAGGGTAAGATGATTCCCCGCAACAAGCCTTACGCCATTTTGGTGGAGTCTGACCGCCCCATCGTGGTACAGTGCTCCCGTCTGGACGTTTCTCAGCCCGAATACGCGCTGATGACGACCATTGCTTATTGATCCATCACCAAAAAAGAGCTTACCGTTTCGGGAATTTTCCCGTGCGATAAGCTCTTTTTCTTTTATAAATCCAATAAATCAGCGAATTTGCTCTCTGACATAAGCGATCTGCTTTTCCACAGATCCTACCGACGTGCCGCCCTCGGAGATGCGCTTTTTCACGCAGGTCGTGAGGGAAATCTCATCATAAAGATCGGCTTCAAAGAGGTCGGAGAAGGTCTGATAGGTCTCCAGAGGAAGCTCCTCCAGGACGGTCTTGTCCGCGATGCACTTGGCCACGATCTGCCCCGAGATCTTATAGGCACTGCGGAAAGGCAGCCCCTTTTTGACAAGATAATCCGCAAGGTCGGTGGCATTGATGAAGCCCTCCCCTGCGGCGCGCTTCATGTTGTCGGCACGGACGGACATGGTCGCCACCATGGGAATGGCCACCTGCAGGCACATCTTGACGGTGTCCACCGCGTCAAAGACGCTCTCCTTGTCTTCCTGCATATCCTTATTGTACGCAAGGGGCAGACCCTTGAGGGTGGTGAGGAGCGCCATGAGATCGCCGTAGACACGCCCCGTTTTGCCACGGATCAGTTCGGCCATGTCGGGGTTCTTCTTCTGGGGCATGATGGAGGATCCCGTGGTGTAGGCATCCGACAGCTCCACAAACTTGAATTCCCAGCTCGACCAGAGGATCAACTCCTCGGAGAAGCGGGACAGGTGCATCATGAGGGTGGCGCAGGAGGACAGGAATTCCACGGCAAAGTCACGGTCGGAGACACCGTCCAAGCTGTTGAGGCAGATGGAATCAAAGCCCAGCTTTTCGGCCTCAAAGTAGCGGTCTGTGTCGTAGGTCGTTCCCGCCAAGGCGCAGGAACCGATGGGGGACACGTTCATGCGGCGGGAAGTATCGGTGAATCTGTCCAAATCGCGCAGGAGCATCATGGCGTAGGCCATAAGATGGTGGCCGAACACGATGGGCTGGGCTCTCTGCAGATGGGTATATCCGGGGAGGATCACATCCTTGTGCGTCTCGGCCTGATTTGTCAGCGCCTCGATGAGGTCGCAGATCAAAGACTTGATCTCGATGATCTCATCGCGGAGGTACATACGAAGATCCAGCGCCACCTGGTCGTTACGGCTTCGGGCGGTGTGGAGCTTTTTGCCCACGTCCCCCAGCCGCTCGGTCAGCACCTGCTCCACGAACATATGGATATCCTCGCAGGTCATGTCGATCTGCAGCTTACCGCTGTCTATGTCGTTGAGGATGCCCTCCAGCCCCGCGATGAGGGTATCGGCGTCCTCGGCTGTGATGATATTTTTTGATGCCAGCATGGCGGCGTGCGCCATGGAGCCCGTGATGTCCTGGCGGTACATACGGGAGTCAAAATGGATAGATGAATTGAAATCGTCGGCGATACGGTCGGTCTCCCCCGCCGTTCTGCCTGCCCACATTTTTGCCATAATAGATCCTTTCTTGAGGGAGTACGAAGGAGTACGCAAGGGGGAACCTTCTTGAAAGAAGGTTCCCCCTTGACCCCCTCCAAGAACTTTAATAAAAAACAATATTTACCAAGAAATCAAATACCCATAAGAAAACAGGGAATCTGAAATAAAGTTTAAATCATGAATTTGCTTTTGAAGTTCTTGAAAGAGGGTCTGGGAGAAAACTTCTTTCAAGAAGTTTTCTCCCAGTGCGTCTCCAATCACTTTTTATTCTTGGCATCCACCATGGCCTTGACCTTGATGGGCAGACCGTAGAGGTTGATAAAGCCTGCGGAATCGGCCTGGTTGTAGTCGGACTCACCGAAGGTGGCGATCTCCTCGGAGTAGAGGGAGTAGTCGGACCAGACGCCCGCGTTGATCATGTTGCCCTTGTAGAGCTTCAGGCGAACCTTACCGGTGACGGTCTCCTGGGTCTTGTCCACGAAAGCGGCCAAAGCCTCGCGGAGGGGGGTAAACCACTGACCGTTGTAGACCAGCTCGGCGTAGGTGATGGCCAGCTTCTGCTTCTCGTGCAGGGTCATCTTGTCAAGACAAATGCTCTCCAGCACGGAGTGAGCCTTGTAGAGGATGGTTCCGCCGGGGGTCTCGTAGACGCCGCGGCACTTCATGCCGACCAGACGGTTCTCCACGATGTCCAAAAGACCGATACCGTTCTTGCCGCCCAGCTCGTTGAGCGCCAGGATGATCTCCTTGGCGGTCATCTTCTTGCCGTCCAGAGCCACGGGAACGCCCTGCTCAAAGTCCAGCTCGATGTAGGTAGGAACGTCGGGTGCCTGGATGGGGGAAACGCCCATCTCCAGGAAACCGGGCTTCTCGTACTGGGGCTCGTTGCCTGTGTCCTCCAGATCCAGACCCTCGTGGGACAGGTGCCAGAGGTTCTTGTCCTTGGAGTAGTTGGTCTCGCGGTTGATCTTCAGAGGCACGTTGTGTGCCTCGGCGTAGTCGATCTCCTCCTCGCGGGACTTGATATCCCACTCTCTCCAGGGAGCGATGATGGGCATATCGGGGCAGAAGTGCTTGAGGGTCAGCTCGAAGCGGACCTGATCGTTGCCCTTACCGGTACAGCCGTGGCAGATGGCGTCGGCGCCCTCCTTGATGGCGATCTCGGCCAGACCCTTGGCGATGCAGGGGCGAGCATGGGAGGTACCCAGCAGGTACTCCTCATAGATGGCGCCCGCCTTCATGCAGGGGATGATGTACTCGTCCACGTACTCCTCGGTGAGGTCGAGAACGTAGAGCTTGGACGCGCCGGTCTTGAGAGCCTTTTCCTCCAGGCCCTCCAGCTCGTCGGCCTGACCCACGTTACCCGAAACCGCGATGACCTCGCAGTTGTTGTAGTTTTCCTTGAGCCACGGAATGATGATGGACGTATCCAGACCGCCCGAGTAGGCGAGAACGACTTTTTTGATGTTTTCCTTGTTGATCATGATGAACCTCCGTTTTGAATCCGCTCTGTATATTTATACGGATTCGCTGTGAAATATGCGACTATTATACCAGTTTATCAAGGATTTGTCAAGAGCGAAATGTGTTTAATTTGTAAATAATTTCAAGGCTTTTTTGAGCATATTGTATAAATATCCCCATCCGAACCGGGTTTATGCGGAATTCGGACGGGGTTTTGCATATCAGAGTGAATAAAGTGATAATTTATTCACCGCAAAGAGCTTTCATCACAGACGAGCAGCATGGGCGGACAGCAGTAGTCCACGCCCTTCATGTGGATTCCCGCCTCGTGCGCTTTGCGGACGGCGGCCATGACAAAGCAGATGGTTGCCCGCCGATAGCGGTAAATGTCGGGGACAGCCTCGCGGTCGAGGTGTGGCGGTACCCACTCGGCAGCCCCCGCAAGATATTCGTGGAAGGGTACCCCGATGGTGGCTTTGAGGCCATCCACAGCAATTTGGATCAGTCTGTCCAGCGCGGCGTATTCCTCTTCGGTAAGAATGGGAATGTCGGGCAGGAGGCGGTCTTCTTCTCGGGTGAGGATGCCGCGCTCTATGAATTGGGGAATGCCCTCAATGAGGTTGTTCGGAAACATTCCCTCCTCGACGGAAAGTCCCTTTTGAAGGCGGTAAATGAAATGATGAATGTGGTCGAAATAGGTGGTCATATCGCAGGTGCCGTGATAGCGGGCGGGACAGTCATAGAAAGAGGTGTCGAACTCCACCAAGGCCAACTGCACGTCTTCTTCTCCGATCCGTCCGTTGTAACGGGAGGTGCGGCGGCCACCGTGGATGTGATACGCCCCCATTTCCCTTCCCCGCTCATCAGGCTTTTGATCTCCCGGATTTGCCCAACCGAAAGCGATCCATGCGCCGCCGTCTGGCCGAGGCTTATATCGGATCGGACAATCATATCGAGATTGCCCATTCACCTCAAAGTCCTGCAAAGCCTTGGTCACTGCGAATCGTTCCAGCTTCATGCGCTGACGGGGACGGAGCTTTCGCTCCTCTGGCAATGCTTCCGACAAGCCGTGTACTCCTCCGATCAATGCAACCAGAATTGGGGATATTTTATCAAAATATTTTTCCACAAAAGCAATCTGACCCTTGTAGTGGGCATATTCGCGGTCGGTATCCGGGAAATAGATCATGAAATCTGTATAGACCTTCCCCGCATCCGTCCTTGCCATGAGCTCCGCGTCCAGTAATCTACGGACGATGGGCTCAATATAGACCGTGGGAATGCCGATGGTGTCAGCCAGCTCAGGCAGCGATATCGGCTCTTTATATGCCAGCATCAGCAAATTCTCCGCGATCAGGTCTCCTTCTACCAAGGAGGTCGGTTCTCCGTGGGGGCCGTCATTTCCGCTCCAATTGACCCATAACCGCCCAGGAATGGGATGCTTCTTGTTTTCCATACTTTCTTCTCTTCCTTTCGTCATCCTTGCGCGTAATGCATCCCGTCCTGCCGACAGTCGGCTCTTGACCGTTCCTTGGGGAATCCCCAAAGCCTGTGAAATCTCGGCCACGCTCTCACCGTGGAAGTAATACAACAAGAGCACCTTGCGATGAAGCTCACCCAGATAGCACAGCTCCCTCCGCACCCTTGCCGCTTCCTCGGTAGCAAGAAACACTTCCTCGGCATGGGCATCGCTGTCATCGGCCATATCGAAAAGCGCATCGGGACTGACCGACACAGGGGTGTGATATTTTTTTCGGAGCGTGCTGTTGTACTTATGCATCAAGGTATTGGCCAACCACGTCCGCGGAAAGGTAATGCTCCCGCCTCGGTGAATATATGCATAAGCGGCGAGGATCGTCTCGGAGACCAGATCCTCGGCATCCTGCTGGTGGCCGCATTTGGAGAGCGCCAAACGCAAGAGATCGTCATAGCAGGCCAGAATGTCGTCGTGTTCGGATGGTTGTTTCATGGGGCACCGTGCCTTTTCATTTGTAATTACACCCATATAGTCGCGGGTGCGGTCGGTTGGTTCGGAAGTATAAGAAAAAAGCGATATTTTTTCTTGTTAACACACGAAAAGTCATGTCAACAAGGTCAAAAGACCGCTTTATAATCACACAAGGGGAATTGACAGCATGGCGAGCGAATACCTTCTCGCGCGCTCGGCGTCGCCCCACAAGCCTTTTATAGATTTTTTGATTACAAAATGGGTGTATATACCCTTGGGAACCTCTAAAAACTCTATCGCTGAACGAGCGGCGAGCAATTTGTTTGGCAATTCGAACAAAAATCCGCACGCGTAGCAGGAGCTACATGAAGGAATTTTGTGAAAAAGTGCCGAAAAAGTGCCGCCGATTCGTCAGTGAGAGAGTTTTTAGAGGTTACCCCTTATTTAAAAGGTTTTGAGGGGGTCGGGGGGAACTTTTTTCAAAAGTTCCCCCTCGCGTACTCTTCGTACGCCTTATTCCAACTCAAACGCTCCGGTATAGAGCTGGTAGTAGGTTCCCTTCTCGTCGATGAGCTTTTGGTGGTCGCCGCGCTCGATGATGCGGCCGTGGTCAAGCACCATGATGACGTCGGAGTTCATGATGGTGGAGAGGCGGTGCGCAATGACAAACACGGTGCGCCCCTTCATGAGACGATCCATACCCGCCTGCACGATGGCCTCGGTACGGGTGTCGATGGAAGAGGTTGCCTCGTCCAGAATCATGACGGGGGGATCGGCGACCGCCGCGCGGGCAATGGCAATGAGCTGGCGCTGACCCTGGGACAGGTTGGCACCGTTGTTGGTCAGCTCGCTCTGATAGCCTCCGGGGAGACGGGTGATGAAGTCGTGGGCTCCCGCCAGCTTGGCGGCGGCGATGCACTCCTCGTCGGTGGCGTCCAGCTTGCCATAGCGGATGTTGTCCATGACCGTGCCCGTGAACAGGTTGGTATCCTGCAGCACGATACCCAGGGAGCGGCGGAGATCCGCCTTTTTGATCTTGTTGATGTTGATGCCGTCGTAGCGGATCTTACCGTCGGCAATATCGTAGAAGCGGTTGATCAAATTGGTGATGGTGGTTTTTCCCGCACCCGTAGCGCCCACGAAGGCCACCTTCTGTCCGGGCTCGGCGTAGAGGGTCACGTCGTGGAGGACGGTCTTCCCTTCCTCGTAGGCAAAGTCCATATGCTCCATGCGGACGTCACCGCGCAAAGGGGTATAGGTCAGCGTACCGTCGCCGTGGGGATGCTTCCATGCCCACTGCCCCGTATGCTCGGCCGTCTCGGTCACGTTGCCCTCACCGTCAATGCGGGCATTGACCAACGTCACGTAGCCATCGTCGGCCTCGGGCTCCTGATCCATGAGCTTAAAGATACGGTCAGCACCCGCGAGCGCCATGACGATGGAATTGATCTGCTGGGAGAACTGGTTGACGTTACCTGTAAACTGCTTGGTCATATTGAGGAACGGGATGGCAATATCAATGGTGAGCATCCCGATACCGGAGAACAGGGCGCTGACGCTGTAGTTCTGAATTCCCGTCAGGATAAACAGACCTCCCGCCGCCGCCACGATCACGTACAGGATGTTACCGATGTTCATGATGAGGGGGCCCAGCATATTGGCGTATGCATTGGCACGGTAGCTGGTTCTGAACAGCTCGTCATTGATCTCGTGGAATTCTTCCTTGACCTTATCCTCATGAGAGAAAACCTTGACGACCTTCTGGCCGCTCATCATCTCCTGGATGTAGCCCTCGATCTTGCCGATGTGCGCCTGCAAACGCATGAAGTATTTGGCCGAACCGCCGCCGATCTTGCCCGATACGATCACCATCAGAAGCACGCCGCAAAGGACAACGAGGGTCATCCAGAGGCTATACCAAAGCATGATGCCAAGGACAGTGACAACAATGATGCTGGATTGCAGGAGGGTGGGCAGCGATTGAGAAACGAGTTGGCGCAGGGTGTCGATATCATTGGTATAGTGGCTCATGATATCGCCATGCTTGTGCGTGTCGAAATAGCGAATGGGAAGGCTCTGCATTCCGTCAAACATCTTACGGCGCATCTTACAGAGGAAGCCTTGGGTGATATAGGCCATGAGCTGCGTTTGGATGGTCGTGAACAGGATGGAGATCAAATACAAGCCCGCCAGAATGCAGACCATGGGCAGAATGCGGCCGGAGACCTCCGCCCAATCCGTCACGCCTGTGTCGAGGCATTCGGTCACAACGGCCAATACCTTTTGCACAAAGATGGCGGGGATGGCAGAAACCGCTGCCGAGAACATGATGCAAACCACAGCAAGGGGCATCAGTCGGGGATAAGAGGAAAACAGGAGCTTGATCACGCGGGAAAGCACCTTCCAGTTGATCTTGCGCTTTCCGCGCTCCATGCCCTCGGGCATCTTTTTTGCGCTCGTATTACGCATGCTCCTCACCTCCCTTGTTCTGCTGCTCGTAGATCTCGCGGTAAATATCACAGGATGTCAGCAGCTCGCTGTGGGTTCCCTGCGCGGCAACGACACCGTTTTCCATCACAAGGATGAGATCGGCATCCTGCACCGAGGAAACGCGCTGTGCAATGATGATTTTGGTGGTCTCGGGGATGTAGGATTTAAAGCCCGCACGGATCATGGCATCGGTCTTGGTATCCACCGCAGAGGTGGAGTCATCAAGGATGAGGATCTTGGGCTTTTTGAGGAGCGCACGGGCAATACAAAGTCTTTGCTTCTGGCCGCCCGACACATTGGTGCCACCCTGCTCGATATGGGTATCGTACCCATCCGGGAAGGATGCCACGAAGTCGTGAGCCTGGGCCAGCTTACAAGCCTCGATCAGCTCCTCGTCGGTAGCATTTTCATTACCCCAACGGAGATTTTCCTTAATGGTGCCCGAGAACAAAAGGTTCTTTTGCAGCACCATGGCCACGCCGCCGCGCAGGGTATCCAGATCGTATTTGCGAACGTCCACGCCGCCCACGAGCACCGAGCCCTCACTGACATCATAGAGACGGGGAATGAGCTGCACAAGGGTAGACTTACTGGAGCCTGTACCGCCAAGGATGCCCACCGTCATGCCGGACTTGATATGCAGATCTACGTCGGCCAAGGCGTATCTTTCGGCCTTTTCGGAATATTTAAAGCTGACGGCGTTGAAATCAATCGAGCCGTCCTTGAGTTCCGTTACAGGCTGTTCGGGGGATACAAGGTTAGATTCCTCACAAAGCACCTCGGTGACACGCTTCATGGATTCTGCAGACATGGTGAGCATGACGTAGATCATGTTCAGCATCATAAGCTGCATGAGGATCTGCATACCGTAGGTCAGCATGGCGGACATATCGCCCACGTTGAGTCCCTGTCCGCCGTTTTTGATAATGAGATAAGAGCCGAATGCCAAAACAAAGATCATGTTGGCATTCACGCAGATCTGCATCAGAGGAGAGTTACAGGCAACGATGCGCTCTGCGCGGGTGAAGTCCATGCGGATATCCTCTGCGGCATCGCCAAACTTTTTCTTTTCATATCCTTCTCTTGAAAAGCCCTTGACGACACGTGCGCCGCGAACGTTTTCTTCGATAGATTCATTGAGTCGGTCATATTTACGAAACACGGCACGGAAGGCAGGCATTGCCTTACGGCTGACAAGCATGAGGCCGCCGCCCAGAAGCGGGATCAGCACCACGAAGGAAAGTGCCAGAAGTCCGCCCATATAAAAGGCCATGATGATAGAGAAAATCAGCATGAGCGGTGCGCGAACCGCAATGCGGATGATCATCATATAGGACATCTGAATGTTGTTGATATCCGTCGTGAGACGTGTGACCAAGGACGTTGCGGAGAACTTGTCCACGTTTTGGAAGGAAAATGCCTGGATTTTATCAAAGACGTCATTTCTCAAATTACGTGCAAAGCCCGAAGATGCTTTGGCACAGGTGTACGCGGCGATACCGCCGCAGGTGAGGGAGAGGACTGCCATACCCACAAGGAGAAGTCCCGTCATCAGAATGCGTTCCATTTCGAGTTGTTCGCCTGCATCTCTGATGTAATTGATGAGATCAGCAGTCACGAACGGAATGAAGGCCTCGATGACAACTTCGCCTATGATAAAGATCAACGTCAGAATGGAGAGGGTTTTGAACTCTCTGACGCTGGCAGCAAGGCGTTTCAGCATAGATTTTTCCTTTCTGTTTGCGCAGGAATTTCCGAAAGCAAACGTCGGCCAAAGAGGATTTTGCAAGCGGCCGTTAACCTTTTAATTATATACGATTTCAAAAATTATGTCAAGATATTTTGACAAAAAATCTCTATCGAATTGCAGATTTTGCCGTCTCTCCGACGGCAAAAAAAATTGCGCGAGCGCCTAACAAAAAGGCGCTCGCGCACAGGATCAAACCTTTTGTCCCGCAGACAAAAAGGCTTTGGTTTTTTCGCTTTGCGGATTTCCGAAGACCTCTTCGGGAGTACCCTGCTCTTCGATGATGCCGTCAGAGATAAAGATTACTTTATCCGCCACATGACGGGCAAATTCCATCTCGTGGGTGACGATAATCATGGTACGGTCAGAACTTTTGAGAGAGCGGATAACGCGAAGCACTTCGCCAGTCAGCTCAGGGTCGAGGGAGGAGGTAGGTTCGTCAAAGCAGAGGATATCGGGAGAAAGCATCAGCGCACGGGCGATAGCCACGCGTTGCTGTTGGCCGCCCGACAACTGGCAGGGGTAGGCGTTGGCCTTTTCCGAAAGGCCAACGGTGGCAAGGAGTTTTTCAGCACGTTCGCGAATAGCTTCGGGCGTTTCTCGCTCGCCTTGGGTGGTTTTTCGCTTGGCACGAAGCTTGGGTGCCAGCATGAGGTTTTCGATAACGCTATACTGCGGAAAAAGATTAAACTGCTGGAACACGAGGCCGAAAGAAAGCTGTGCCTCCGGGGTCACCTCGGGCTTCTCACCTTCTGTGGCGCGGTAGACCGAGCGACCACCCACAAGGATCTCTCCACTATTGGCTTTTTCTAAAAAATTCAGGCAACGAAGCAAGGTCGTTTTACCGCCGCCCGAGGAACCGATAATGGCAAGCACTTCTCCTTTTTTCAAGGTAAGATTGATGCCTTTGAGCACTTCATTATCTCCAAAGCGCTTGCGAAGGTCTTTGACTTCAAGCATATTCATGATGCAACTTCCCCCTTACGCTTTGAAATAATCCAACTTCTTTTCCAACCAGCGGAACAGAAGTGTCAGGATTGCTGTAAATACGAGATAGTACACAGCGGTATAGAATAGCGGCCAAAGAAGACCTGCGTTCTTGGTATAGCGTTGCGCAAAATAAATAAGCTCGTAATACGTCACTACTCGAGCTAAAGAGGTATCCTTGACAAGCGTAATAATCTCGTTGGACATCGGGGCTATAATGCGCTTGACAACCTGTAGCAGAATAACCTTGAAAAAGGTTTCCCGACGTGTCATACCTAAAACCTGCCCTGCCTCATACTGTCCTTTGGTGATAGATTCAATACCACCTCGATAGATCTCCGAAAAATAGCAAGCATAGTTAATGGTAAATGTAATATATACAGCCATAGGTGCGGTAAACAACATCTGCTTGAATACAAGACCCGGGCCGTAATACACAGTAATAAGCTGGAGCATGAGGGGAGTACCTCGAATGATCCAGACAAAACCGCGGGTGAGAAAAGCCAATGGCTTGAATTTGGACATAGAGCCGAAGGAAATGATAAGTCCTAACGGAAGCGCCATGGCCAACGTGATAAAAAAGATCTTGAGAGTCTCACCGAAACCTACACAAAGATCCAGCGTAATTTTCCAAAATTGTTCCATACGGTATCCTTAAAACAGCTCGGGGCGCACGGCGCCCCGAGCAAATGCATTCAGAGTTAAAGCAATAGGCTTGACATAAATCAGCCGATCAAAGCCTTTGCCAAGGTGAGGTCAACAATAGCAGCTTCGGAAGCGCCCGAAAGAACCTCCATCAGTGCATCCGTCTGTGCAGTTACAGCCTTCAGGCCATCTGCCAACTTTTCATTCTCGCTGATAACCTTTTCACCGGCAGAACCGCTTTCGGCAGCAATCTTAGCACCTGCCAGATCATCAATGCTCTTATATTTATCTGCATTGGCCTTCTTAACAACAGCGACTTGCGTGTTATACATATAGGGAACGGTGCAATCAGCAGCATTTTCGATAGCATCCGTAATCGTCATGCCATTCCAAATGCAGTCGATATCCTTAGCTGCCAAAGCTTCCAGTTTGAAATCCCATTCGATTTCCTTAAACTCGACCTTAACGCCCAGCTTTTTAGCAACGGCCTGTGCATACTCTGCATCGAAACCAATCCAGTTACCGTCTTCGTCCTTGTAGTCCATAGGCTTATAATCGGTAATACCAACCACAAGCACACCCTTCTCCTGAATATACGCCCAATCATCGCTGTCAGCGCAAGCATCTGCCTTGGGGGTATATTCGCCCTTACCGACTGCACCTACTTCATACTTGGTAGACAGTTCAGCCAAAGTACCGTCGTTAATCAGCTCGAGGGTAATATCCTCGACCTTGCGGGTCATATCGGAGCCGGAACGGAAAGCAATACCAAAGTATTCCTTTTCAAGACCCAAATCCACGATTGTGAGATCGCTATAGCTGCTTTCTTTGCTGCAAGCCACAAAGGCTGTGCAAACCATCAATACTGCGAGCATCAGTGCAAAAAATTTTTTCATGTCGTTCTCCTTGTCTGCGTTTTAACGCTTTAGCTTGATAAAGTAACCATATCATACCACTTTTTTTCTCATTTGTCAATCCCTTTGGAGAAATTATTTTGATTTTTTATTTTGAAAAGCAAAAACTCCCTGCCGAGCAAGGGCAGGGAGTTTTCCGTATCGCGTTACACACTCTTTTTAAGTGCCATCTGCACCATGATTTCGCAAAGGGTATCATAGTCAATACCCGCCGCTTTGGCGGACAGGGGGAGTAGGCTCAAGGGGGTCATTCCGGGTAGCGTATTGGCTTCGAGACACCATGCGGTGCCGTTTTCGTCCAATATATAGTCGAACCGCGTGTAGCCACGGAGTCTCAGCACCTCAAACGCATGGAGAGACTGGCGTTCCATGGCCGCCCATACCTCGGGAGGAAGCGGCGCGGGACAGATCTCCTCGGTGCATCCCGCTTGGTACTTATTTTTATAGTCGTAAAAACCTGTCTTGGGAATGATCTCCACAGGAGGGAGCACACGGTCCCCCAAAATGCCGACGGTCATTTCCCTGCCCTTGATCATTTTTTCCACGAGAATGGTTGCGCCGTAGTTGGCGGCATCTCTCAGCGCGATTTCCAGTTCTTTGCGGTCATGTACCATGGCTACGCCCACGCTGGAGCCACAGGCCAAGGGCTTAACGACGCAGGGGTATCCGATGCTTGCTTCCATTGCGGTAATCTTCGCGTGCAGATCTCCGTCGGTGCTGCAAGTAACCCACGGGGGCGTCGGAATGCCCGCATGGGCCAGGAGTTGCTTGGAAAGATCCTTATCCATCGCCAGAAGGCTGCCTGCATAGCCCGTGCCTGTATACGGGATGCCGGACATATCCAGAAGCGCCTGGAGCTGTCCGTTTTCACCGACGTCGCCGTGCAGGGCGATGAAGACCACGTCGGCCTCCTGCCAAAGAGCGGGGATATTGGGAGCGATGCGCCGCTCGCCAAAGCCGGTTTCTTCCATCAGCTCCGCAAGGCCGGGCATTTGCTCCTTGACCGTATAGGGGGCAATGGGGGTGTTGGCATAGGCAGGTATTCCGCCGTGGATATCGCGTCCTGTATACAGATCGGCCGCGCAAACGGTATGCCCTTTGCGAACAAGAGCATCCGCGATCAGGCTCCCCGATGTCAGGGAGACCTCACGTTCGGGGGAAAGTCCCCCGGCAAGCACAAGAATTTTCATATGTAGATTCACTCCGTCAGTAGGATGCCCGCAAAGATGCGGCGCTTTATGTCATGATATGCCAAAGAATGCCGCAGGGTGCAAAAAGGTGGCAACTCTTGGGTTTTGCCCCAGATCCCTGATGATCTCACAGGATGCGTGGGGGAGGTGCTTTTTTCCGAGCTCCCTCATCTTTTCTGCGCCGTCGTAGCTGATCTCAAAGAGGATAGGCGCATCGGGGGACAAAAGATCTGTGTAATCGGACAGGATTTTTTCATAGAAGATCATACCGTCGGCTCCGCCATCCAGCGCCGCGCGGGGCTCAAAAAAGAGCTCGGGCGCAAGAGCTTCCACGTCAGCCTTGGGGATGTAGGGCGGGTTGGATACGATGCCGCAGAGCGGCGCGTAGGATGCAAGCGCTTCCCTGCCGCTTGTCAGAAGATCGGCGCACAGGGGGATGAAGCGGTCGCTTACGCGGTGTAATTCGGCGTTTTGTGTCGCGAGTGCCAGCGTTTCGTCAAAAAGCTCCAGTGCCACGGCGGTAAGATCGGGGCGGTGCTTCAAGACAGAAATCGCAATACATCCGCTCCCTGTGCAGAGATCGGCAAATACGCCCCCTTGCGGGAGGGTACGGATGGCTGTCTCCACGAGGATCTCGGTATCGGGACGGGGGATGAGGCAGTGCTCGTTGACCTTGAAGGTCAGGCCGAAAAAAGCCCATTCTCCGAGGATATATTGCAAAGGATAGCGCGCCAGGCGGCGTTGTACGGCAGCATCAAGGCCGGGGGCATCATAGATGCGATGTCGGTCGCAGAGGATATCCACGCGGTTGGCATGAGAGAACGCTTCCAAAAGGAGCAGGGCTTCCTCGCGTGCGTCGGGGGCAGGGATGCCCGACGCTGTCAGGCACGATATAATTTGTTGATATGAATACGGCATGGGCACCTCCTTCGCATATTTATTTCCCAAGCATTTTCAAGAGCTCATCCTCGTCGATCACAGTGACCCCGAGATCTCTTGCCTTGGTCAGCTTGGAGCCTGCGGCCTCACCTGCTACGACGTAGTTGGTTTTTTTGGAGACCGATCCCGACACTTTACCGCCTTCGGCTTTGATGAGCTCGGATGCCTCATCACGGGACATGGTGGGCAAGGTGCCCGTAAGAACAAAGGTCAGCCCCGCAAATTTGTCTCCCTTGGGAGCGGCGGTGGAAACGGTCAGGCATCCTGCGGCCGCAAGGCGCTGACAGAGGGCTACGTTTTGGGGATGGGAGAAGTAATTGACCACGCACTCAGCGGTGATCTGACCAAAGTCTTGTATATCACAAAGTTCTTCCAAGGTGGCGGACATACAAGCCTCCAACGTGCCATACTTCCCTGCCAAAGCCGTGGCGGCCACGGCGCCGATGTTGCGGATGCCGAGGGCAAACAGAAGTCTTTCAAGTCCTGCCTGCTTGGATCTTTCAATGGCGTCGATCAGATTCTTGGCGGATTTCTCCCCCATACGTTCCAGATCGGCCACCTGCTCGACGGTCAGGCTGTAAAGATCGGCGGCATCGTGAATGAGCTCGGCCTTGATCAAGGCTTCCACGATCTGAGGCCCGAGGCCGTCGATGTCCATGGCATCCTTGGAGGCAAAATGCTCGATACCGCGGGAAAGCTGGGCGGGGCAAGCGGCATTGGTGCATCTGACAGCGGCCTCCCCCTCCTCTCGGTAGACGGGCTCGCCGCAGGAGGGGCAAGTGGTGGGCATATCAAAGGGGCGCTCGGAGCCGTCCCGCTTATCGGGATGGGCGCAGACCACCTCTGGGATGATGTCGCCCGCCTTCTGCACGGTCACGTAATCACCGAGATGGATGTCACGCTCGCGGATAAAGTCCAGGTTGTGGAGGGTGGCGCGGGAAACGGTGGTCCCCGCCAGACGGACAGGAGACAGAACCGCATTGGGGATCAAGACGCCTGTGCGTCCCACGGATATGGTGATATCCTCGAGCTTGGTCGTCTTTTGCTCGGGGGGGAATTTATAAGCCACCGCCCAGCGGGGGGTATTGGTGCCCTCACCGAGAGTACGGCGGTGCGCGAGGCTGTCCACCTTGATAACCACGCCGTCGATGTCGTAGGCCAGCTCATCTCTGAGTGTACCAATATGGGTAATGTGTGCTTCGGCGGCGGTGTAGTCCGAGACGACGGTGCGAAGCTCCAAGGTCTTGAACCCCAGCGCGGTAAGACGGTCAAGGGTCTCGGCGTGGGTCAAGGGCGCATGGCCGTCAAGATAAAGGTTACCCTCTTGAAAGTTAAAGACAAAAATGGAGAGTGCGCGCTCTGCGGTAATGTTAGGATCAAGCTGACGGAGCGAGCCGGCGGCGGCGTTGCGGGGATTGGCCATGAGTTGCTTTCCCTCGGCTTCACGTTTGGCATTGATCCGCTCAAAGACCTCGCGGGGCATATAGACCTCGCCGCGCACGGTCAGATCCAAGGGCTCGGGAAGGGTAAGCGGGATATCAAAAATGGTTTTGACGTTATTTGTCACGTCCTCGCCAATCAAGCCGTCACCGCGGGTAGCGCCTTGTACGAGCACGCCTTTTTCGTATTTGAGGGAAACCGACAGACCATCGATCTTGGTCTCTACCGAGAACGTAGCCTCGGGGATGGTATGGAGCACACCCGTCATGAAGGCTTCCAGCTCTTCGAAGGAAAACACGTCCGAAAGAGAATCCATACGAACGGTATGGGTGACCTTATCGAACTTTTCGAGCGCCTTGCCGCCGATACGGTGGGTAGGAGACGCGGGATCGTCAAACTCGGGATTTTGTTCCTCCAAATGCACGAGCTCGTAGTAGAGCTTATCGTATTCATAGTCGGAGATCTCAGGCGCATCGTAGACGTAATAGAGCTTGGCGTGATGGGTAAGAGAAGCACGCAAGTCCTTGATGCGGGTGAGAACGGCTTGTTTTTCAGGGGAAAGGGTGTTCATGAGGGCTCCTTTCGGGGAAGAAATATATATGTAAGGCGTAAATTGTTGTTTAGCGTAGTAAGCTCGCGCCGCAAGGCGCATATCGAGCCGCCTTGCGGCATATCGAACCGCGAAGGTCATGCCGAGCGGTATATCGAGCATCTCGGGAGAAACCGAGATGCATATCGATGAAAAAACGTGAGTCGATATACGCCT
>JAGASP010000107.1 GCA_017621695.1 Clostridia bacterium | reverse complement strand
CCGTAGGGGAGGCCCTGTGTGGCCTCCCGCCAAAAAGATTGTTGACCCACAAGGGTTTTGTCGATGTCGGGACGACGGGCGACCACATAGGGTCGCCCCTACGGGTTTTCGTTAATCCTCCGCTAAACAACAATTTACCGCCACACTGCCCATCGGGTGATACGCTTTTGACACGGAGAGTGTCACGCGATATTGGCCGCGGGCACTGCCCGCAAACAACAATTTTCATCATCAAAATAACGAGGTGCCTTATGCCAACCTTCCCCGAACGATTAAAAGAAGCCATGCTCCTCCGCGGCATCCGTGCTACCGCCCTGTCACAAGCCACAGGGCTTTCCAAAGCGCGCATCAGTCAGTACACCCATGGTGTCTATTCTCCCAACGGCGACGCGCTCTGCCGTCTCGCCGAAGCGCTTTTCGTATCCGAAGCCTGGTTGCTCGGGAAGACCGACGTGATCGAACCCGAAGAAACACCACTCCCCGACGGTCTGGAGCCCATTCGTTGCCGTCCCTTCCCCGTGCTGGGTGACATTGCCTGCGGTGCCCCCATCCTCGCTTTGGAAAATACCGATGATTTCATTTCCGCCCCCGATGACACAAACGCGGATTTCATCCTCATCGCCAAAGGTGACAGTATGGTCGGCGCACGCATTTACGACGGCGACGAGGTGCTCATCCGACAGGCCGATATGGTCAATAACGGCGAAATTGCTGCCGTGATCGTGGACGACGAAGCGACCCTCAAGCGCTTTTATTATGATCCCGAAAACGCACGCCTCGTTTTGCAACCCGAAAACCCCAAGTACCGTCCCATGGTCTACGAGGGCGAAGACCTCAACCGTGTGCGTATTGTCGGTCAAGCGGTCAAGGTCCTCAGCAAGCTGCTCTGAAAGCACCGTCGAAATTTGTCACATAAGCATCCCCCTCCGCATAAAATGGCCTGAGGAGGGGGATCTGTCTGTCACACGGCTGTCATCTTACAAACGCTGTTGGCCAAGCACCGCTTACAAAATCAGCGGCACCCTCCCCCTCCTTTATCCATTCGCAAGGAGGAATCTTATGGCAACCTTTACCAACCAGGCATTTTTGTCTTATCGCAATAACATTACCGCATCCAATATCGTCACAGGGGAGATCCGCGAGGTACTGACCGCCGCCAAAACAGCTGTTACAGACACCTATACGGCAGGCGATACCCTGACCTACGTCATCAGTCTTGTCAACACGGGTGCAAGCGCCCTGACAGGCCTGACCGTCACGGATGATCTCGGCGCGTATCCTTTCGGCACAGGGAGTGTCACACCCCTGAGCTACACCGACGGTTCTGTGCGCTATTTTGTCAACGGTACACTGCAGCCCACCCCCACCGTCACCACTGTCTCCCCCCTGACCGTCACAGGTCTTTCCCTGCCCGCAGGCGGCAGCGGGATCCTGATCTACGAGACAACGGTCAATAATTTCGCACCTCTCGGCCGGGACGGTAGCATTCTCAACACCGCCACCGTGACGGGTGCAGGCATTCCTACCCCCATCACCGTCAGCGAAACCGTCACCGCCGAGGCCGCCGCTTTCCTGACCATCAGCAAGGCCATCAGCCCCGCTTCGGTGGCAGACAATGAATCCCTGACCTACACCTTCGTCATCCAGAACTTCGGCAACACGGCCACCGTTGCCACCGATGAAGTCATCATCAGCGACAGCTTTGATCCCATCCTGAATCCCATCACCGTCACCTTGGACGGTACCCCCCTGACAGAAGGCACCGACTACACCTATGACGAAACCACAGGTGCGTTTGCTACCCTTCCCGGTCAGATCACCATTCCCGCAGCGACCTATACCCAGAATCCCACGACCGGTGAATGGGAAGTCGAGCCCGGCAGCGTGACGCTGACCGTGGTGGGCACCGTTTAAAGCCTCTTTCAAGAGATTGAAGTAGCGCAAGTCTCCCCAAAAGCTTTGTAGGGGAGGGGCTTGCTCCTCCCGATCATCACGGGAACGCAAGCTCCTCCCCTACGAAGTACACTTGTTCTGCACTATAATTTTGCCGAATACTTTGATTGGCATTTTTCATCCATCACCAAGCGGTATTGTGGGTGCCTGAGAAGAATACCCTCCTCGGTAAGTACCAGCTCGACCTCATCATCCAGGCCATACCGTGCCCGGATCTCCTTGGGAACCACCAACCGTCCCAAACGGTCGATCTCTTTTATGATGCCTATTCTTTTTTCCATTTCTTCCTCCGTTGCAACTTCCTACTGATATGTTTCTACTGACGAATAATTACAACTTACATTTCTATTATAACTCATATATAATATATTTGTCAAGTATAAATTTCAAGAAATGTAGGTAAGCATATATGGAACAATTCGGAAGCATCAAAATCAAATTGGATGAGTTGATCCAAAAAAGAGGAATCAGCAAAAACAAGCTTTGTCAACGCGCACAACTTCAACATACCCAGCTGAACCACTTCTGCAAAAACGAGATCACCCGTCTGGACACCGACGTGCTGGCGCGCATCTGCACGGTGTTGGATTGCAGGATCGAGGATCTTTTGGAGTTTGTACCTCCCTCCCCAAACGGCAGTCAATAAAAAATCGGACGTACCGCTTAGGTATGTCCGATTTTTTATGCATCATTTCAATTCAACGATGGTCACACCGCCGTCGCCCTCGCCATAACGTCCGAGGCGGAAGGAGGCCACACGCTTGTCCCCCTTGAGATAACGGTGCATCGCGGCACGAAGCGCGCCCGTGCCCTTGCCGTGGATGAGGCGCACCACGCGGATGTTGGACAGAATGCATTCGTCAAAATACTTGTCCACCTCAAACCATGCCTCGTCTCCCATCATACCGCGCAGATCGATCTCGTCTTTGCAAACGGTAGAACGCTCCACAGACACCGAGGACTGCTGCTTCCGCTCGGTCTTGGGGGCTTTGGCCTTGGGCTCGTCTTCGATAAGACGAATGTCCTCCAGCCGCGCTTTGGTGCGGATCACACCCGCCTGCACCGCCACAAGTCCGTTTTTGGGCAGATCTGTAACGATGCCCTCCTTATGGATGTTGACAAGACGCACCTTGTCACCCTTCTGCAGAGGTCTCGGCAAAACGTACCCGGAATTGTCCTCCTCGGGCACCTCTACGGGATCAAACAGATCTCCCGTCGTGCGGAGATGATCCCGCACCGCCCGTCTCGCCTTTTCAAGCTCCTCGGCGGCCTTGGCGGATTCCTGCGCCTTGCGCATTTTTTCCATCTGCTCATAGAGATAGTCACAGGATGCCTTGGCAGACTGCACCATGCCGGCCGCACGCTTGCGGAGCTTTTCTGCCTCCTGCTCTGCCCCTGCCAGCTTCTTTTTGATCTCACGCTCGGATTCCAGCTTGAACGCCTCGTATTCGCGGCGGAGTCTTTCGGCCTCGGCTCGCTCCTTTTCCATCTGCACACGGCTGTTTTCCAGCTGCTCGATGACCTTTTCAAAGTTCTTGTTCTCCGCGCTTACCAGAATCTCGGCACGGCGGATGATGTGCTCGGGAAGTCCCAGCTTGGCCGAAATGGCAAATGCATTGGACTTGCCCGGCGCGCCGATGACCAGCTTATAGGTAGGCTTCAGGGTTTCCACGTCAAACTCACAGGAGGCGTTGCAGACACCGGGCGTGTCCAGCGCGTATGCCTTGAGCTCTGCATAGTGGGTGGTGGCCACGCAGCAAGCGCCCGACTCGCGGACGGATTCAATGACGGCAATGGCCAGCGCCGCACCCTCGACAGGGTCGGTACCGCCGCCCAACTCGTCGAAAAGAACCAACGACCTGTCTCCCACCTGCTCCACGATGGAAACAATATTGACCATGTGGGAGGAGAAGGTGGACAGGGATTGCTCGATGCTCTGCTCGTCGCCAAGATCCACCAAAATGGTGTCGTAGAGGCAAATCACCGATTGGGGATCGCAAGGAATATGCAGACCCGCCTGGGTCATGAGCGCAAACAGACCGATGGTCTTGAGAGAGACTGTCTTACCGCCCGTGTTTGGACCCGTGATCACAAGGGTATCGTATGTGTCGCCCAAAGACAGCGTGATGGGCACGACCTTGTCCTTGTCGATCAAGGGATGCCGCGCCTTGATGAGAGACACGCGGCGATCCTCAGAGATACGGGGAGCCACGCCATCCATGCGGGAGGAAAGCTCTCCACAGGCAAAGATGAACGCCAGATCGTTGATATTTTTGTAATTGAGCCAAATTGCATCGGCGGATGCGGCCACCAGGGAAGACAGCTCGGCCAGAATGCGCTCGATCTCGCGCTCCTCCTTGGTCTGCAGCATACGGATCTCGTTGTTGGCATCCACCACAGCCATGGGTTCAATGAAAATGGTCGCACCCGTGGCGGAGGTATCATGGATGAGGCCCTTGACCTCTGCCTTGCACTCGGCCTTGACGGGAATCACATAACGGCCACCGCGCATGGTGACGATATTCTCCTGCAGATACTTGGCATGGCCCGAGATCAGCTTTTGCAGCGTCTCCTTGATCTTGGCGTTTTCGTTTCGTATCTTGCGGCGGATATCAGCCAACAAGGGAGATGCCTCGTCCGCGATCATATCCTCGGCGGGAATGGCACGGGTAATGCGCTCCTCCAGCTTGCGGTCAGGGAGAAGGCGGTCAAACAGCTCGTCAAGGACGGTATCAAAGGGATGGTTCCCCGTGTGATAATCCACCAGAATACGGGTGGTACGGAGCACCGCAGCCACGTCCAAAAGCTCCCGCATAGAAAGAACAGCGCCCTTCTCTGCCCGCTCACAGGCCGCGGAAATATCCTTGATGCGTCCAAAGGAGGGTGCACCCTTGGCATCGGCCAAGCGACGGGCATCGGTGGTTCTTTGCAATCTGCGGCGCACGACCACAGGATCATCGGTGGGCCGCAAAGCGCGCGCCAGAGATGCCGCCCCCTCGGTATGGGTGCAGGTCTCCAGCATGGCGCAGATCTTATCAAATTCAAGGGTTTTTATAGTCTTTTCGGAAAAGCTCATAGTTCGAGTCCTTTCGGATAGTATGATTTATAAAGAATAATTGTTGTTTGTCGCAGTGCGGCGTCACCGGCGACCATTTGCCTGTCGCAAATAGGGCTTTGACTCGCGTAACACCATCCGTGGCGGCGGTATATCACACGATGGGGAGTTTAGCGGTAAATTGTTGTTTATGGCTTATGACCAACTTAGCCGTAGGGGAGGCCCTATGTGGCCTCCCGTCAAAAAGATTGTTGATCCAAAAGGGTTTTGCCGATCTTGGGAAGGCGGGCGACCACACAGGGTCGCCCCTACGGCATCAAATGACTAACCGCTAAAAATAATTTACGAGGGTTATTGTCGTTCTGTAGGGGCGGATTCCATATCCGCCCGAAAACTTCCTAAAGATCTAAATAAATCAAT
>JAGASP010000006.1 GCA_017621695.1 Clostridia bacterium | reverse complement strand
TGGAGTACCACATCATGGATCTCTTCAAGGCCGAGTACACGGGCAACCCCCTCATGGAGGTTCCCACCTCTGTATCCTCCGAGCTGCTGGGCTTTGAGAACGCCACCGTTTCCTACGTTTCTTCCAACGAGGCTGCCGTGAAGTTCAACGAGCAAGACGGCAAGCTGATCATGGAGTGCCTCAAGAGCGGCACCTCGACTGTTACCGTCACCGTTACCTACGGCGAATACACCGCAACCGAAAGCATTGAGATCACGGTTGCCGTTCCCGAAGGCGTGGACGCAGGCAACGTACAGGATGCCATCAACGCTGAGCTGTACACCGAAGTGACCGTCAAGGGCATCGTCGGTCCCTCTCTTGTCAACCGCAACGGCTTCTACCTCATCGACGAGACAGGACTGATCGCCGTTGTTGTCAATGACGTCTCCATCTTCGCCGACATCGAGATCGGCCAGGAGATCGTCATCAAGGGCAAGCGTGACAAGTTCCATAACAATGAGGGCGGTACCCACGCCGGCCAGACCGCCATCACCGGCGCTACCGTAGAGGCAAATTACTACGGTAACCATGCTTACGACACCTCTCACTTCGTCACCGACAAGACACTGGCTGACTTCCACAATCTGGACGCTTCCGTGGACTATTCCACCACCGTCTTTGTCGTCAAAGCCATCGTCAACTTCAACGAAACACCGTACTACACCAACTGCAACCTGACCGACGCCAACGGCAACAAGGTCACTCTCTACTGCTCCAGCGGTAAGCAGTACGGCTTCCTCAAGCAGTTTGCAGGACAGGAGGTCACCTTGGAGCTGGCTGCCTGCAACTGGAACAACAAGACCTTCTGGGCCGGTTGCGTGCTGTCCGTCATTACCGAGGACGGAAAGGTCATCAACTCCCTCAATTTTGAAAACAACTGATCTTCCCCGCACGGCGGCAGAGCAGGTTTTGCTCTGCCGCCGTTTCCTTCCTTTTTCAACCGTTTTTATGAGCCAATAGAGCCTCGAACAACCGTATATTCGACACATTTTCACCAAAATCCGCATATACATTCAAAAAAAGCACACAACAAGACCAAAAAAATTCAAAAAAGTCTTGACATCATTCAAAAATAGGTGTATACTGTTCGTATGTGTTTACATTTTTAAATCCAACACATTTTTAGGAGGTTAACAACATGAAATCCATCAAAATTCTGTCCCTGCTCCTGGCACTGATCATGTGCCTCGGTATGTTCGCAGGCTGCGGCGATATCGAGGATATCGAGGATGCCGGCAACGAAGACGGTACCGGTGTTTCTTCGAAATACACCGAAAAGAACACGACCTACAAGATCGGCGTATCCGGTCCTCTCACCGGCGGTGCCGCTCCCTACGGCGTTGCCGTTAAGAATTCCGCTCAGATGGCTGTTGACGAGATCAACGCCGCAGGCGGTCTCAACGGCGTCAAGTTCGAGCTGGTCGTTATGGACGACAAGCACGACGCTACCCTGATCCCCACCAACTATGCAGCTCTCTATGAGGGCGGTATGCAGGTCTCCCTCGGTACCGTGACCACCGCTCCCGGTCTGGAGTTCAAGACCCTGTCCAAGGAAGACAACGTCTTCTTCCTGACCCCCTCCGCTTCCGGCGACAAGATCCCCGAGTTCGACAACGGCTACCAGATGTGCTTCGCAGACGGTAACCAGGGTAAGGTTGCTGCTGACTTCGTCAACGACAACTACTCCGGCAAGACCATCGGCGTGTTCTTCAAGTCCGACGATCCCTACTCCAAGGGTATCTACGATCAGTTCAAGGCTAACATTGACGCTTCCGTCACCGTTACCGAGACCAGCTTCACCGAGAGCACCAAGACCGACTTCTCTTCTCAGATCGACACGCTGAAGAACTGCGAGTTCATCTTCATGCCCATCTACAGCGAGCCCGCTTCCCTGTTCATGACCCAGGCCAAGGACATCCTGCTGGCTGATGCCGTTTACTTCGGTTGCGACGGCTTTGACGGTATCGACCACCTCGAGGGCTTCGAGATCAACAAGATCCCCCAGAAGGTCACCATGCTGTCTCACTTCAACTCCAAGGCTACCGAAGGTAAGGCTAAGGAATTCATCGACAAGTACGTTGATAAGTACGGCATCGATACGCTGAACCAGTTCGGCGCTTCTGCTTACGACTGCGTATACGCAATCTACGGCGCTATGAAGGCTGCCATCGACAGCGGCAAGGAGATCCCCGTAACCATCAGCGCATCCGCTCTCTGCGATATCCTCAAGGAGCAGTTCAACGGCGGTTACACCTTCGCTGACGGCGCTACCGGCCAGAACATCAAGTGGGCAGCAAACGGTTACGTTGAGAAGGGTGCTATCCAGTACGTCATCAAGGACGCAGGCACCAACTGATACCGTATCTGCTACAACGAATTTAAGTGACCAAAAGAATAGCTGCATATATCACACCCTTCGGTGTGGTATATGCAGTTATGGTTTATGTAGGCATATCAGCCGCGGCCGCGTTTCGGCCGTACAGACAAACGAATAGGAAAAATTTATGGAACTCTTTTTAACAACCCTCATCAACGGCCTGAGTCTTGGCGGTATCTACGCCATGATCGCCTTGGGTTATACCATGGTATACGGCATTGCAAAAATGCTGAACTTTGCACACGGTGATATCATCATGGTGGGCGGTTATACCATCTATGTTTTCATGGCAACCAAGAACCCCTTCCTTGCCATTTTTATGGCCGTGCTGTTCTGCGTAATTCTGGGTATTCTGATTGAAAAGATTGCCTATAAGCCCTTGCGCGGCGCATCCCCTCTGGCGGTACTCATCACCGCAATCGGTGTCAGCTATCTCTTGCAAAGTCTGGCACTCATCATTTTCAAGTCCGCATCCAAGACGGTTACCGTCTTTGAGCTGAAAAGCGTTTCCCTCTTTGGTGTCCCCGTACAGATCTCCGCGCTTCTGACGCTGGCTGTCACGGTGGTCGTCATGGTGGTGCTGACGCTGTTTATCAAGTATACCCGTCTCGGCCGTGCTATGATCGCCGTCTCCGAGGACAAGGGTGCCGCACAGCTCATGGGCATCAACGTCAACGGTATCATTACCGTTACGTTCGCCATTGGCTCTGCCCTGGCCGCACTCGCAGGTCTCTTCCTCCTGATGCGTGCCCCTAACCTGACCAACACCTTTGGTGCTATGCCCGGTATCAAGGCATTTACTGCGGCTGTTATCGGCGGTATCGGCTCTATCCCCGGCGCCATGCTGGGTGGTATCCTTTTGGGATTTGTGGAATGCATCGCTGCCAAAATCACGGTGATCGCTCCCTATACCGATGCCATCGAGTTCTCCATTTTGATCATCATTCTTCTTGTCAGACCTACCGGCTTCCTCGGTAAGAAACGGAGGGAAAAGGTATGAATCTCAAGAAATTCAAGTTCACACACTATATCAATTATTTCGTCATCGGTATTCTGACAATCGTTCTGGCTGTCCTCACCATGACGAAAACCGTTTTCCCCTCGTCCTTCCTTTACCTGATGGAGAAAATGTCCATCAGCGTGATTCTGGCCGTCTCCCTCTCCCTTGTCGTCGGATTTTTGGGTGAGCTTTCCCTCGGCCACGCGGGCTTTATGTGCGTTGGCGCATATCTCGGCGGTAAGGTCGCCTCTATGCTGGTTCCCGTCATGGGCAACAGCATCCCGACCTTCCTCATCTCCCTTGCAGTCGGTGCCATTGCGGCCGCTATTTGCGGAGCCATCATCGGTATCCCTGCCCTGCGCCTGCGCGGTGACTACCTCGCTATCGTGACGCTGGCCTTCGGTGAGATCGTCAAGTCCATTTTCCAGAACACCTCCGACGCAACCTTCGGCGGTGCGATGGGTCTGGCTACCCCCCGTTTCAGCAAGAGCTATCTCTTCCTCTTTGCGCTGGTTTTGGTGCTGATTACGCTGGCCGTGGTGCAGAATTTCATCCGCTCCAAGCATGGCCGTGCCGTCACCGCCATCCGCGATAATGAGATCGCCGCCAAGGCAACCGGTATCAACGTGACCAAGTATAAGCTGATCGCGTTCATTATCTCCGCAACCTTCGCAGGTGTTGCCGGTGTGCTCTACAGCTTCAGCACCTCCACCATTCAAAGCATTACCTTTGACTACAACTATTCCATCGAGATCCTCGTTATGGTGGTTCTCGGCGGCATGGGTAACATCAACGGTTCTATCATCGCGGCAGCCCTCATCACCTTCCTCAACACCAAGCTCCCCACCATCCTTACGGGCGACTTGGCGGTATTGCAGGATCTCTTGTACGCGCTGATCCTGATCGTGATCATCATCTACAACAACGCCCCCGCGCTCAAGAATTTCCGCGACCGTGTCAGCCTTAGCAAGCTTTTGAAAAAGCTCTTCCGCCACAAGAACGATCCTTCCAGCATCAGCGACGATGCTGCCAAGTGGGATGTCGTTCCTACCAAGATTGAAATGAATGAGGTTCTGTCGGTCGACGTGGTTCCCCCCGATTTGCAGGATCCCTCCGGGAAAGGAGGAGATGACTAATGGCAGCATATATGCTTGAAACCAAGGATCTCGGTATCTCCTTCGGCGGCTTGAAGGCGGCGCAAAACGTCAATATCCGCATCAAGAAGAACCAGATCTACGGTCTGATCGGCCCCAACGGTGCCGGCAAGACCACCATCTTCAACCTCCTCACGGGCGTTTACAAGCCCACCACCGGCACCTTTTATCTGGACGGAGAAGAGCTGAAGGGTCTTTCTCAGGAAAAGATCAATCACAAGGGCATCGCCCGTACCTTCCAGAACATCCGTCTGTTCAACAACATGACCGTCGTTCGTAACGTCATGGTCGGTCTGCACAACCAACCCGAGTTCAAGTGCTCGCTGATCGAAACGCTTTTCCGCTTGCCGCGTCATTTCAAAACCGAAAAGGCCATGAGAGAGCGCGCCAAAGAGCTGCTTTCCATCTTCGGCCTGGAGGAAGAGAGAAACAACCTCGCCTGCAACCTGCCCTACGGTAAGCAGAGAAAGCTGGAGATCGCAAGAGCTTTGGCCACCAACCCCAAGCTTCTGCTCCTGGACGAGCCTGCTGCGGGTATGAACCCCCATGAGACAGAAGACCTGGTCAACACCATTAAGTTCATCCGTGACAATTTCGACATGACCATCCTGCTCATCGAGCACGACATGAAGTTCGTTGCGGGACTTTGCGATGAGGTCACCGTCCTCAACTTCGGCACGGTACTGGCCGAGGGCGACACCAAATCCGCTCTCAATGACCCCGAGGTCATCAAGGCATATATCGGAGGTTAACGGCTATGGCAATGTTAGAAGTTAAAAATCTTGAAGTTTACTACGGTGTCATCTGCGCCCTCAAGGGCATCAGCTTTGATGTCAACGAAGGTGAGATCGTTACCTTGATCGGTGCCAACGGCGCGGGCAAGACCACTACCATGCAGAGTGTCGTGGGTCTGATCCCCAAGCGCGCAGGCTCCGTCACCTTTGACGGTCACGACATCACAAAAACCCCCTGTCACAAAATCGTGCACATCGGTATGACACAGGTACCCGAGGGACGCCGCATTTTCCAGGAGTTGACGGTTTACGAAAACCTGCTCATGGGTGCTTACTCCATCAAGGATCAGTCGGGATTCAAAAACGATCTCGATGCCATCTATACCCGTTTCCCCCGCTTGCGCGAGAGAAAAAATCAGATCGCGGGCACGCTTTCGGGCGGCGAACAGCAAATGCTGGCCATGGGCCGCGCCATCATGAGCCATCCCAAGCTTCTCATGCTGGACGAGCCCTCCATGGGTCTCTCTCCCCTGCTCGTCGATCAGGTTTTCGAGATCATCAAGGACATCAACAAGGATGGCACCACCATCCTGCTCGTTGAGCAGAACGCAGGTAAATCCCTGGCGATCTCGGATCGCGCTTACGTTCTGGAGAACGGCAGCATCGTGCTCTCGGGCACGGGCAAGGAGCTCGCCGCCAGCGAAATGGTTCGCAAGGCTTATCTCGGCGGTTGATACTTCCTATGAGATATCTGAAATCTCCCCGAAGTCTCATGGTGCTCGCCATGCTGATCTTCGGAACCATTCCGATATTTGTCAAGCATCTCCCCCTTTCATCGGGGGAGATTGCTTTATACCGAGCAATTCTGGCCACACTGTCCGTGGGCGGATTCCTTTTGATCGGCAAACAGCGCCTGCCGTGGCGCGCCATCAAAAAATCCCTTCCCCTGTTGCTTCTTTCGGGCATCGCGTTGGGATTCAACTGGATCCTTCTGTTTGAAGCCTACAATTACACAACGGTCTCCACGGCTACGCTGTGCTATTATTTCGCCCCGATACTGGTCACCGTCGTCAGCACGGTTCTTTTCAAGGAACGCCTGACCCGATTGCAAGTACTTTGCTTCATCATGTCCACGGTGGGTCTTGTACTCATCACAGGCGTAGGGAATCAAGGCATCCACCCCATCGGCATCGCGCTCGGACTGGGTGCGGCTGTCCTGTACGCCACCGTGGTGCTCATCAATAAGGCGCTCTCGGGAATCCCGGGTATCCACCGCACGTTTTTGCAATTCGCGGCCGCCTCGCTAACCCTGCTTCCCTACGTCGCGCTGACAGGCGGGTTCCACCTTTCCGTCCTGAGCGGCACAGGCTGGTTGTCACTTCTGACACTTGGACTCATCCACACGGGCGTTACATATTGCCTCTATTTTTCCTCGGTGGGAAAGCTACCGGGGCAAAGCGTGGCACTCATCAGTTATCTTGATCCTCTGCTCGCCGTCCTGCTTTCGGTTCTCGTTTTGCACGAGACCATGACGATCACACAGATCATCGGTGGCATCATGATTCTGGGCTTCTCCCTCCTCAACGAATGGATCTCCTCCAAGCGTTGAAAGGGGAAGCCCTTTCTTTATTCAAATCTTTTATTTTCAGTTGACTTTCTTGCACAAATGTGTTATACTTACGATATATTGATTCTTTTGGAGGTGCTCTATCATGAACGCAAAGTCTCGCCGCGGTCTGGCTCTTTTGCTTGCCCTTGTGATGGGGGTTTCGGCTTTGACGTCCTGCACAGAGCAGGAAACGACTCAAAATCCCAAAGACGAAACCGACAATGTCTCCGTAATTCTGGAAAGTGACAATTATTCCATCTCTCCCAACGAACTGGCCGTCTATGAGTATCAGGCCGCGCTTTCCGGTCTTACCAACCAATTTTGGTACTATCAATACGGTTTGATACAGGATACCGAGGGCATGACCAAGCTATTCTCCAATGCCTACAACTATGCATACTATATGCTTCCCAAGGCTATGGAGCAAGGCACCTACAAGGCACAGGCTTATGACCTTGCTCACCAGCACGTCGTATACTGCGAGGGTGCACTGGCCGCGGGGGAAGATCAAAAACTGAAGAAAGACGTGGAAGCTGAGGTTGATCAATATATCAACGATTTAAAGGAAACCGCCAAATCGCTGGATCTCTCTTTGAAAGAATATCTCCAAACATATGTGGGAAAATCCGTCAAGGAAAACGATGTGCGTTCAGCAATGGAAAAGTATTCGCTGGGTTCTAAGTATGCGGAGATCCGAAGTGCTGAAATTTCAGATGCGCTTACCCTGCAAGAGCTGACTGCCCATGCCGAAGCCAACAAATCCGTTTTCTACCAAACTTATTATCACTCCTATAAATTCAACGATCCATCCCTGCTCGATACGTTGGAAAAAGCCACCTCTCCCGAGAAGCTGTTGATCGCTCTAACAGAGCACGTGTTGGAGCAAGCCTATCATCAAGCCTATAAAACTTACGTGACCGATACAAGCACCGAGGACCCTTACGGACAAGATGCCACCCGCGTCAAGGTGCGCGAAACGCTTCTTTCTCTCATAGGCATTCAAAATCCCGAGACCGGAGAGGCGTATCCCAACCATTTTCCCGGGAATGATACCGACGCATACAATCAGGCTGCACTTCGCGTTGTGGAAAACACATTCAATCAGTTGAATAAAGAACTTTTACAAATCAAGGAGCTTTCAGCATTATATACTGATCTTGCCGATCCGGAATCCTATGAAAAAGCAAGCATTTCGCAAAAATGGTTGTTCGATGAGGGACGCCGCGAGGGAGATCAGTGCATCCTCGCGCATCCCGACGGCTCCTATGAGTGGTGTATCGTTTCTAAGGTAATGGCCTTGGACGAAGAGATGACCCGCAACGTCTGCTACATCAAGTTTACCGATGAGGAAGCATATACCTCGAAGGAAAAAGCCAACGCGTTTCTGCGCGCCTTTTTAGATAACAAGAGCGCTGAAAAATTCGACGAGCTGGCCGTCCAGCTGGAAATTATCGATCCCACTGCCTCGACCTTGCATGAATACGTTACCCAAAAAGCAATGACAAATGTTTCCGATTCCCTGTCCTCCTGGTTGTACGAGGAAGGGCGCGCCGTGGGTGATGCGGACGTAATTCAAGCAGGTGACGTTCATTACGTCGCCTACTATGCCGCAGAAAACGAAGCAAATTGGTGTATACAGGCGAGAGATGCTTTGACCTACGTCAAGCTGCAGGCTTGGTTTGACGAGACCGAAAAAAAGATCAACCTGCAAAGCCATCTCGATCTGCCTGAGGTAGAGACCCAACCGCATTTCTCTGTTGACGTTCGTCCTATCGCCTGATCTCCCCCTCTCTACCGATCAAATTTTGAGGTGACCTTCAATAAAATCCCCTCAAGGGCTGTCACACGACAGCCCTTTTTGCTATGCAACGGGGGAGAGCTTCACGTTTCACGGAAAAGCGCCGAAATTCGTCTCAAAAAGCGTGGATTCGCGTTGCTTCTTTGACATTTTTTTCATCCTGCATCCGTTATAATAAAAGCAACCGTCAAAAGCACAAACCGTTTGGATTCGTGCATGAAACAAGGATTACGACAGGAGGCAGGTATATGGAGCATACGTCTCATCCCGACGAGCATCAGACTTATAACCCTCATCATACATCGAAAAGTCACAAGGAACGCACCGCAACCGCAGAACGGATTTCCGCATTTTTACACGGACTTCTGTTTTTAGGTTCTGCCTATCTATTGGGCACCTGCCGCCTCCCTTTCGGGGCATTCCCTTTGGGAATCTCCCTTTTGTGCGCAGCCTCGCTGTGGATGCCTTACATTTACATAGGTCTGATGCTGTCTGTATTTCACCCCGCCTTCCCCCTTCCCTTCTGGGCGGGGTGGATCGTTTACACCTTGACGCTTTTGTTTCGCTTGATGTTCGCCTTCCTTTCGGGAACCCCGAACACCCCCCACTCGCAGAAAAAATCTCCGTCTGCCTTGAAGCGGATCTCCTCGCTGACAGAGTTTCTGTGGGGAGGAGGGGCATCTCTTTCAGAGGATCTATACACCGACTATTATGCGGGAAAGCGGAACATCCCCATGAAACCTGAGCGGGCGTTGACCCCAAATGCGCCCTCGGATACCGTTGTATTTCCCCTCTTCTTTCGGGAATCCTCGCCCCTGCGACTTCTGTCTGCCGCCTTGGGTGCTTTTGCCCTGCAGCTTTGGGTCATGGTTCTGGAGGATTTTGCATTCTATGATCTCCTGGCTTTTTTGGTCGCGCTGTGCGCAGCTCCTCTGTTTGCTTATTTGCTGTCGTTTTGCTTTCAAAGCGAGGGACAAGCATTGCTGTTTTCCACAGGGATGCCTGACGAAGCGCCGCGCCGCGGCCACATTGGGCTTTTGGAAAACTATTCCTTTCTCCCTTTGGTCTCCGCGCTTTTGCTCCTGTGCTTTTCCACTCTCGCGGCCAGAGCCCATGTCATTTCCCTGCTTCCTCCTTACATCGTGTTACATTTATCCCCCATCCTTGCTCTGCTGTTCGCATTTCACACAACCGCAGGCCGCGGTATGATCCCCGGTCTGATTGTGGCTATTGTCTGCGGTTTAGCCGCTGATCCCATGCTCTCTCCCGCACTGATTCTGGGCGTCATGGCATATGCCGCTTTGCGATTCATATCCCTGCGCGTCGCAGCAGTCGGCGGCAGTTGTGCAGCAATTGCGTGGACGGCCTTGGGGGGCAGCGTAGGAAACTTCGTTGCTTACGTGCCCTCTTTGATGCTGGCACTCCCCATTTGTCTTGTAATGCAAAAGATCAGCATCCGCTACCCCTCCAAGGAACAGCGTGCAGGACACACCGAGGCCATGCAGGATTTCGCGTCGGCTATGGAGCAAAAGACCCGTGCCGAAGCACACAGATCCCGCCTTGAGGCTTTGTCCGGTGCATTTTCTTCCCTGTCCCGTATGTTTTACGAGCTTTCGGGACAGCTTCGCAAGCCTCAGATGCCGGAGCTTCGCCGTATGTGCGAGGAAGTCTTTGACAGGCATTGCGCCCGATGCCCCCACCGCGAGGTCTGCAAAGAAGCAGATCCCCACCCTGCAGATCTTTTGTCGGCGCGCATATCCCTCCGCCTGTATCAAAAGGGCAAGGCCTCCTTGCAAAATCTGCCTCCCGAAAGTGAAGCCCAATGCTTGCACCTCCCTCACATTCTGGAGGAAATCAACACCCGCTGTGCAAAGCTCTGCGAGCACTTGATGAAAAGCGAAAAAACCGAGGTTTTCGCAGCTGATTACGAATCCATGGCACATCTCATCCGCAACACCCTGGAGGAAGACGAGGATGAATACCGTTGTAATCGCGTGGCGGCCGACCGCATTTTCGATTGGCTGACGGCACACGGTGTCGCGGTGATGGGTGTGGTGGTTTGCGGAAAACGGAGCTGCCGCATCATCGTACGGGGCTTGCATTTTGAAAAAGAAATAAACGAGACGTTTTTGCAGGATGTCCGTCGGGAATTTGAGGACATATGCGCCACGCGGCTCTCTCCTCCCACCTTTGAAAGCGAGGAGGACAGTGCGACCACCGTCATGCGGCTGTCCTCTGTCCCCGCTTACGATGCGGTCTACGCGGGCAGTACCGTTCCGGCGGGAGAAGCCGATTGCAGCGTTTCTCCCACGATGAGCAACGAACAAAATCCCGACAGCCTCTCCCCCGCTCCCGAGACCTGCGGGGACCATATTGCCCTTTTCAAGAGCGATAGCGCCTGCTTTTACGCACTCATCAGTGACGGCATGGGCTCAGGAGAAACCGCATCTCTGACATCCGAGATCTGCGCACTTTTCCTTGAAAAAATGCTGTCGGCAGGCAACCGCGTCGAGCTTTCGGTGCGGATGCTCAATAGTCTGATCCGTCAGAAAAACAGCGGAACGGGAGACGAATGCTCTGCCACGGTCGATCTGATGGAGCTGGATCTCATGAGCGGACAAGCCGTTTTTGTCAAAAACGGCGCGGCTCCCACCTATGTCGTGCGTGGCGGCAAGGTCTATAAGATCCGTTCCCGCACGCTTCCCATCGGTATTCTGTCGGAAAGCGAGCCCGAATTTCACCGTTTCAAAATGCATCCCGGGGACGTGGTCGTTATGGTCAGCGACGGCGTGACCCACGGCAACGATGAATGCCCTTGGCTCGTCGATCTTTTGTCCTCTCCGCTGCCCCAAAGCATGGATTCTCTGCGGATGCGCATCCTGCGTCATGCCATCGCATCGGGCTCTCCCGACGATCTTTCCGCCATCGCGGTGCGAGTGGAGGAAACGAAGGAAAGGGACGCAGGATAATAGCCCTTATACAGAAAAGCGAAGGCTCATGCGAGTCTTCGCTTTTCTGTACCACCCCGATTGCAGACAAGGCCGCGCCTTCCCAAGCACTGATCCGATGCAACATATTTTCCCCAAAATCAATATGTAGCAAAATGCACAAAACGGCGTTCTCAAATCCGTCATTATCACCATTGAAAAAGATGGGAAAATCAAGTATAATATGTTGATACTAAAAAAGGACGGTCGCTTTCATGAGCAAATTCCGCGAGGTATATAATTTCAAGGATCCCGATGCCAAGGGACGCTTGTGTGTTCTGATATTCACCGTGGTCGAGGGCTTCCTCACCTACATCACCACGGGCATTTTTTACACCGAATTTTTACAGACCTACGGCATTGACATCAACGGCGCAGGCATTTTGTCTTTTATCCCCTATATCGCCAGTATGTTCGTGCTCTTCACCCCCGAGCTTCTCAATCGCTTCCCCAAGCGCCGCTGGATGCTGGGTATCTGTAAATTTTTGTTTTATTTCATCAATCTGGTAGGGCTCACGCTCCTGCCGTTGCTGATCGAGGGCAACTCTGCACGTCTTATCGGTATGGGTATCCTGTCCTTCCTCGCCAGCTTGTTCAACGTCATCGCAACGGCCGGATACGCCGCATGGCACATCCGTTTTCAGCCCGAAGAGGTACGCGCCTATCACCTGTCGGTCAGCCAGTTTGCCACCGCCATGGTTGCCGGCGTGCTCATGCTCAGCGCGGGATGGCTTTGCGACCACCTTCCCGATTGGTTCATCATCACTCTGCGTTACTTCGCCTTCGCTCTGGGCGTTGTGGACGTCATTTTCCTCATGCTTCCCCGCGAAGTGGAATATCCCGTCATCCGTGCCCCCAAATTTTCGGACATTATTTCCATTCCTCTCAAAAACAAGAAATTCATGATGACCATGGTCATCGTCTTTCTCTGGCAGTTTTCCTTGTACTGCTATTCCTCTCAGCTCAATTTCTACCTGCTCAACGACATCGGCGTAACCCAGACCTTCTATAACATCATCATTTTTGCCTACGGTCCGTTCTTCATCTTTTTCATGAAGTTCTGGCGCAAGCGGATCGAAAAAACCTCCTGGTTCAAGGTCTTTGCGATCTCCCTTTCCATCGTCGCTCCCTTGCAGATCGTCTACGGCTTTGTGCAGCCCGGCTCTTTCACCGTTGCATCCTTGGCGTTGACCGTTCCGCTGTATATCCCGCTCATGCTCCTCGTCCGTCTGCCCCAGCATTTCGGAGGTGTGGGACATAACGTGGCCTTTGCCAACTTCCAGTACATCAATATGCCTCTTACCAACCGCGATTGCTACACATCCTTCTATCAGATCGTGTTCAATCTCGGCGGTCTGGCAGGCATGGGCTTCGGTATCGTATTCACCATGCTCACCAAAGATATTTCCTTTACTGCTTTCGGATATACCTACAAAACAGGCACGCCCCTGCTTACCATGCTCTGCGGTGTCGTGCAATTCATCATCATCGCTTACATCCTCATTTTCCGCAAGCAGCTGGAGCCCGATACATCCGTCGAGCGTGCATAATCTTCGCGGTATCCGCAAAAGCGGATACCGCTTTTTTTGATGTCTTTGCGAAAAAATTCGAATTATTCTGCAAATATGCTTGATTTGTTCACGGAATTATGGTATCATATAAAGAGAATCGTCGGATATAAAAAAGAACCCCCTCAAAGGAGGCACATATGGCTGACAGAATTTCCAAGGAAAACTATTATCTCGATATTGCGCAAACCGTTGCAGAGCGCTGCACCTGCCTGCGCAAGAAATACGGTGCCATCATCGTCAAAAACGACGTCATCGTCTCCACGGGCTACAACGGCGCCCCTCGCGGTCGCAAGAACTGCAACGATCTTGCCTACTGTATGAGAGACAAGCTCAACATTCCTCGCGGCGAACGATACGAAATGTGCCGTTCCCTGCATTCCGAAGCCAATGCCATCATCAACGCCTCTCGCGAGCAAATGCTGGGAGCGACGCTGTACATGGTGTGCGTAGATCCCAAGGACGGCTCTTTGGTTGCCGGCACCAATAGCTGCATGATGTGCAAGCGCATGATCATCAACGCGGGTATCGAGCGGGTCATCATCCGTGATAACGCCACCGATTACCGCATTGTGAACGTCAACGAATGGATCGAAAACGATGACTCCCTGTCCGGCGTTTTCGGCTACTGATCTTGAAAGGAACATCCCCATGAAACTCATCAAACGTATTTTGCCCGCCGTATGTCTTCTCCTATCGTTTTTGATGCTTTCCGCTTGCGGTCTGACCATCCACGAAGGCGTCGGAGAGGGCGATGCCATGGATAAAGCATCGGGCACCGTATGGTATCACGCCTCTACCTGCTACGAAGCCGTGGAATTGGAAAAAAAGCTCGGCAAGCTGGTGGTTGGCGAGCATGATCTTGAGCTTTATAAGATCCTCGATATGGATCCCGACGAGTGGGTCGCAACCGAAGAAAAAAATGTGCTCTATACGTCTGACGTTCAGCTCCCTACGCTTGCGGAGTTGAAGCCTACCGAGCTGTATTTCTACATTGACGGATCGGCCGAGCACAAGCTCCATACCATTTCGGATAGCGATACCCTTCAGAGCATCATCAAGGCCTACAGCGAAAACACGTCTACCGTCTATGATGCCCGCCCCGCCTATAAGACATATCGCGTCAAGTTCAATTCTTCGGTTTACAAAGGACTCTACTACGCCTTGACCTACGTTGAATACAGCGCGGACTATGTGGTGGATGACGTAAACTACGGCAAGTATTTCCTCTATGACCGTTTCGACCAGAAGTTTATCCCCGTGGGTGACGAGATCCATAAGGCGCTGAAAATCGAATAAGCACGGCAAGGAGACCATCATGGCAGAAGAAATCAAGAAAAATACCATCAAATATCATCCGCGTCGCCTGACGGATTCCACCGCGGATCTTGAGGGCACCGCCGCGTTGGAAAAGCTCTGCTTCCATCAGCCTTGGAGTGCATCCAGCCTGGAGCTTCTCACCAAGGACGGTATCGGCGTTGGATATCTCTGTGAGCAAAACGGGGATATTGTCGCTTACGGCGGTATGCTCATCGCCGTGGACGAAGGACAGATCACCAACATCGCCGTGCATCCCAACCGTCGGGGGCAAGGGCTGGGACTTGCCATCGTACAAGCACTCATCAAGCACGCCAAGGCCGCCCGTCTTGCGACCATTACCCTGGAGGTCAGAGTTTCCAACACGCCCGCCATCTCCCTGTACCGCAAGGTTGGCTTTGCGGAGGTCGGCCGCCGCAAGGGCTTTTATACCAAGCCCACCGAGGATGCCCTCATCATGGAATTGAAGCTGAAATAAAAAACAAGTCAAAAAAAGAACCTGTGATTTCAAAAAATCACAGGTTCTTTTTCATGCTTTTTTCTTCTGCGTCGGCTTTTTGCTCGAGGGTGTTGCTCCTCTTGTTCCACCGACAGGCTTTTTCTTGTGCTTCTTGACTGCGGAAAAACCAAACAGCCCGAGGCTCTTGCCCAGAGAGAAATATTCGCCGTGGGCAAATGCGGCCAGCTTGGCGCGCTCCAGGCACAGCTTTCCATTATCATCCAACAGGCTCTCCTCCACGTTGACCGCCGTCACCTCGGCCAAAAACAGGTCGTGCGTGCCTTGGGGGAGGATGTCGGTCACCTTGCACTCCAGCGACAGCGGGCATTCGGCAATCAAAGGACACGCCACGGTTTGCGCCTCTTCCTTATGCAGTCCTGCCGCCACAAATTTATCCACCTTGGCGCCTGTATACATACCGCAATAGTCCGCGGCACGGATAAGGTGCTCGGGGGTAAGGTTGATGACAAACTCGCGACGCTCCTTGATGATGCCGTAGGAATAGCGGTTGGGGCGCACCGAGATAGACACCTTCGGGGGATGGGTGTTGATGATCCCCGCCCATGCGACTGTAATGATATTCGATGTTTCCATGTCACCGCAAGTGACCATGACGGGCGGCAGAGGTGCCAAAAGGGCACTCCCTTTCCACGTGATCTTTGCCATATTTATCTCCGTTCTGCCGCTTGGAAGCGGCACAAATATCCTTGAAATTTGACCGTATTGCCACGCGGTGCAATACAAATGGTTTGTATGTCTTTGGGGAAGAGCGTCTCAGTCTGCCCCGTAATATTCGTCCATCACGTCGCTGACGGTCTCCGCCCAAACGATCAAATTCTTGGGCTTACACGACACCGTGGTGATATCCTTGAGCACGTAATCCATGGGACAGCCGTACTTTTGCATGGCCTTCACCGTCTCCTCGGCCTCGCGGCGGATGAGGGTGGGGTCGGTCTCGTGGGCTACGTGGGATGGATTGGGCTTGCGGGCGGCTACGTAGTCCCCGCGAAGCTGCTCAGCACACCGCTCGGGACTTGCCCAAGGAGAGCAGCCCACCTTACGAAGATTAGGAATGGTTTTCAGCAGCTCGATGCGGTCGTCCAGGGGCTCACAGCAGCCGTAGTAGGTATAGCCAAAGCGGGAGGCCAGGGGAAGGATGTAGTCCAGCTCGAACTCCTTGAACATGGCGGGAGAGATGCTGGAGAAGGACTGGGCCATACCGCGATACCACGTGGCCTTGAGCCCGTCGGGAGCCAACCCCGACACGGCGGCGGGGGTGCAGTGGAGGTTCTGGATATGGGGATCCACGTGAAGGTTGGCCTCGATGAAGTCCAGCTGGGCTGTGGTGCGAGCCACCATCTTTTTCATAATGGCATGGAGATACTCGGGGCGGTCGTACATATCCTCAAAGATGGGCTCCACACCGCGAAGACGGGTCAGCACGTCCCAGAAGGCGGAGTAGATATAATCCACCCCCGCCAGACGGACGGGCATGGTATCCCCGAAGAGGTCGGTGAAGTAGGCCATGGCCGCCTCGTCGTTCTCGGGGTGGGTCTTCAGCACGGGAGGGTTGATCTTCTCCAGGCAGGACTCGTCGGCCATGACGTCGGCGTAGCCGATGCCCTTGCCGTGGGCGCGGGTCTCGTCGGACTGTAGTCCCAGGGGGTTCATGGAATAACTCATGCGCACCGTCCATTCGGCGGGCATGATGAGGTCAGCCTTGAAGTATTTCTTCTGGTACAGTGCGCGACGGAGCACCGTCTCGGCGTGGCGGGCGCGGGGATCCTGACAGACGGGGTTCAGCTCCTCGCAAGCCAGCTCGTGCCACGGGATCTCGTCGATGAGCACGGGGGGACGGACAATTCTGAGGTCGTTGGTATCTTTCATGCGCTTGTTGGCCTTGATCTGCTTTTCGGAGGTAGCCAGCTCCATGTAACGCTTGGCCAGATCACGGATGATGAGTTTATCTTGCATGGTGAGCCTCCTGATTGATATGTATGATGCATTGATTTGTTGTTCAGCGGCAGTATCGCGTGACACTCTCCGAGGCGAGGGTGAATCACCCGACAAGTGGTTGGTCATGTAAATTGTTGTTTAGGCGGCAGTGCCGCCGGCCATTATCGCGTGACACTCTCCGTGTCTGTGTTCATCACCCGATGGGAAGTATTGCGGTAAATTGTTGTTTACGGGCTTTTAACCAACGTGGCCGTAGGGGAGGCCCTGTGTGGCCTCCCGCCAAAAAGATTGTTGACCCACAAGGGTTTTGTCGATGTCGGGACGACGGGCGACCACATAGGGTCGCCCCTACG
>JAGASP010000106.1 GCA_017621695.1 Clostridia bacterium | reverse complement strand
TCCAAGCCACTCAGCACGATACGATCATCATACACCTCCACACGATAGCATTGGCTGGACTTAAAATCCTCGGGCGTGTATTTTCCGTCGGCCGCATCGGGGACAATATCTCTCGGCATACCGAGGGAAGGCACGTGGACGGACTTGTAGCCCTTGACCGTGGCGTAGTTTGCAATGGTGTCGTCTTCTTGATACTCAAATTTCATGTGGCTGTGCCCATGAAACAGGATCACGTTGGGGTATTGCTTCAAAAGCGCGACGAATTCGGCGGTCTTAGTCCATGTACCAAATATCGAATTTTCACGGTAATCAAGCGGGTCTCCGCTGTCCTCCTCCATGTAGGAGTGCACTACCACAAAGCACCGCCTGTCCGTGTTGGCCTTCAGCGTATTGCCCAGCCATGTGAAGTCATCCGCGCTCATGACCCCGCCCGAGGTGGACTGCCCGCATAGGATATACAGATCATCCCCCACAGGCGCATATCGGTTGGGTCTTGCCGTCGTTCCGACGGTCTCATCCGAGTCTGGCGCGCTGGATACTGTGTAGGCCGTCGCGGGGATTCTTGTCAGCTCCTTCGCTCTGGCGAGATTGTCCGTGATGTTTCTCCCGTTGTAGTTTTCATGATTGCCGAAGATCTCAAAAATCGGGATCGCGTACTGGTCGATCATCTCCTTGTAGTTGAGCATCTGACTTTCGTTGTAGTCGGTGCTGTTATTCAGATAAAATCCCGTCTGGGTAAAGTCCCCGCATCCGATGACAAATGCATAGCCCTGCGCCGAGAAGTAGGACAGCGCATTTTTGAGCTTCTGGTTGCCCTTCCACTCGCCATCTACGACCGTGGCGGTCTTGAACGTGTGACAGTCGCTCACCAGCCCGAAGGAATACAGCGGCTCCTTCTCCACAGGCGCAAGCCTACCGAGCGGCACGGTGCATATCCGCTTTCCGTCTCCGTCGTATACACCGATGCGCTTTGCCCCCTTGGGGGCTACGTTTTCGGGGATGAAGTGTTTGTAAATATACATACAGTCACCGCCTTATGCAATGGTCTCGTTGACGGTAATGATGGAATTTGCAGTGATTTCGTTAGCGGAAATACGCATAAACGCGATCTTGTCCCCTGCCTGCTCTACTTGTGTATGCAAACCTGCGTTGATTTTTTTGCTGCTTGCAAGCTCACCGTTGCAGACACCGAAAACCGTGCTGAATTGCATGGTAGCCAGTTTTGCATAAGCAGAATCATACAGAGCTATGACGTGTGTTCCGTCATCGGTGATGTTTTTGATATATACCGTATCATTGAGCTTGAGCGGCATGAAGCCCGTAACTTCAATATTGGCGAGTGCAACCTCCACGCCCGACGAGTTCAGACGGTACCCCGTTTTCCAACCCTGACCGCCGTTATAGGGATTGCCGCTTGCATCCGTAGAAATTGGAAGCAGATTGGTGTAGGAAGGCCCTGTCTGCACAGCCGTCGCCACCGCCGTGATGACAATATCCCCCGTCACACTTGCAATGCTGATGCTGCCACCGCTCACGCTCACGGCAGAACCGCCCATCGTCACGCTCACCGAGGACAGCTCATACCCGTCGCTCGCTGTCACGGTTGCAGAGTAAGAACCGCCCGCAACGACCTTCGTCGCGCTGTTGTCAAGCACGCAGTTGGTAAGATTCTTGGTCACGCTCCAGTAGGTGTTCGTATCAAGCACCAAGTTACCGATGTCCACCTTCGAGCCGTCCGCCAGCTCGTACTTGACGCTGTACGTCCCATCCGTAAGATCACCCTGCACGATGATGTGGTTGTCCTCGTCCACGTAGCCGAAGATCGGATTTCCACCGAGGCTTTCGATCACCTGCGCTACGATCAGGGCCTTGTCGGCTTCGGTGAGGGTGTAGGGAAGTGCCTTGAGGGATGCCAGCCACTCAGTCTCACTTCCCGCAAACCCATGACTGACCGCAATTTCATAAGCGGATTTCCCGTCCCGACCGTTGCCTTGATTTCTTTTCCCCAGCATCAGGGTCAAATCGTTGAATCCAATCCCCATGTTATACCTCCCCGAGTACACTTCCGTCGGTCGCGCTACACCACATACCCTCATCCTCGTTCAGAACAAACAGCTCTGCGGTTTCCACAATGTACAGCTTGCTCCCTTGAATCCGATGGCAAGTGTCGACCTCAAGCGCCTCTCTGCGGTCTTTGACGTAAATGTCCGCGTAGTTGTATGTTTCGTACTCGCCGACACCCTGCGTTTTGTGAATGACTTCATACATGAAAAAATACCTCCTGAAAATAAAATCAGCGGCTCGCCCCTGCCTGCGAACCGCTTGCTTATATTTTAATTTGGCTTGCCCGATTTGTCAATCCCCATATTTGGGGATTATCATTTGGTGATCCTGTGTATAAGAGCATACAAAAGCGGCATATGGCGAAAGGTGATGATGCTTGACAACCGTGATTGGTGGAAAATTCTTTTTTCTCTGGCGTCTTAAATTCCCAAAAGCACTTGACAAATCAAGAAAAATGTGCTATGATATGTCCCATGCAAGAAACCGATGACGAAGAATAGTACCGCACCTTATCCGTTTCAGAGACCCGCCGATGCTGTGAACGCGGGACGGAGCCTGCGCGAATGGACTTCCGAGGGCAGACCGAGCCGCGCAATCTTTTGATTGCCGGGGTAGTATCTGACGGCCGCATACCGTTATCATGTAAAAGAGGAGGGAAGCACCCAAGGTGTAGTCCCTCAATCGTGGGTGGTACCGCGGATTTTGACAAAATTCGTCCCCGACAGAGCAGATCTGTCGGGGACTTCTTTTTTGCTTTGACCATATGACCCACATAACAATTGTCAAATAACACCTCGGTGTTATAAAAATATTTTGAAAAGTTTTTGGGGAGTCCAGAGGGGCTTTTTTCAAAAAGCCCCTCTGGCCGTTCCCCTATCGAAAGTGAGGATAAACCCATGTTCCAAAACACCCCCGTTTCCTTCTCCGGCGTCCAGCCCAGCGGAAACCTGACCATCGGCAACTACCTTGGTGCCCTGAAGAATTTCTCCGCCTACACCGAGAAGTACAAGTGTTTCTACTGCGTGGTGGACGAGCACGCCATCACCGTCCGCCAGGTGCCCGCCGACCTGCGCCGCCGCACCTACGAGACCTTGGCTCTCTACATGGCCTGCGGTTTGGATCCCGAAAAAAATACCCTCTACGTCCAGTCCCACGTCAAGGAGCACGCCGAGCTGGCATGGCTTCTCAACTGCTTCACGGGCTTTGGCGAGCTGTCCCGCATGACCCAGTTCAAGGATAAGTCCCAGAAGCACGCTGACAACATCAACGCGGGTCTGTTCACCTATCCCGTCCTCATGGCCGCCGATATCCTGCTCTACCAGACCGACGTGGTCCCCGTGGGCATTGACCAGAAGCAGCACGTGGAGCTCTGCCGTGACATCGCCACCCGCTTCAACCAGCTCTACCCCGACACCTTCACCATCCCCGAGCCCATCATGGCCAAGAGCGGCGCCAAGATCATGTCTCTCGCCGATCCCACCAAGAAGATGAGCAAGTCCGACGAGAACACCAACGCCGTGGTCTACATCCTGGACGACCGCGACACCATCATCCGCAAGTTCAAGCGCGCCGTCACCGACTCGGATACCTGCGTGAAATACGCCGAGGGCAAGGACGGCATCAATAACCTCATGACCATCTATTCCGTCTTCACAGGCAAGACCCTTGAAGACATCGAGCGTGAATTTGACGGCAAGGGCTACGGCGACTTTAAGCTGGCCGTGGGCGAGGTCTGTGCCGACGCCCTGGCGCCTGTGCAGGAGAAGTTCAAGTGCTTCATGTCCGACAAGGCACAGCTCGAAGCCCAGATGAAGAAGGGCGCAGAGGAGGCATCCTACGTGGCCAGACGGACTCTGTCCAAGGTGCAGAAGAAGCTGGGATTCGTGCAGATCCGATAAGAACTTTACCCGAATCATAAAAGAACCGCTCTCGTATGGGAGCGGTTCTTTCATATATGTGTAAGATTTCAAATTTGGGTTTATCGAAGAGATACAGTTTCAATGTAGGGCGGGGGCTTGCTCCCGCCGAAATCTCAAAAAAGCCAAAGATAACATAGATTTTTAGACGGTAGCGGCGGGAGCAAGCCCCCGCCTTACAACAAACGATCTCCCCGACAAACCCCAGTTTTCCCTATCATGCCAACTCCCGGATCCCCAACGCCTCATCAGGCAACACACCCTCGATCACTGCTGCCTCAACGAGACTCCGATCCACGCGCAGAGGCTTTATCAAATGCCAATCCATCTCCCCGTTCAGGATCTTATCCAGAATACGGCACCGCGAATCAAAATCCATGAAGGGAAGCAGATGCTCCAGCATCTCGGGGGTGATCCCTGCGCAATCCGTCTCCTCCAAAAGCCGTTGTGTTCCCTCGTCGGAAAGGTATACCGCGATATCCATGAGACGGGACACGTTGATGCCTTGCCTCGCCAGATTCACCGTTAGTTTCTCCACGGCACTGGGCTTCAGTAAGGGCGCCAACGCCGCCACGTCCTCAGGGGTCGCCTTGTCGGCAGTCACCTTTCCATGAGCAAGCCCGTGCAGGATAGCCGCCTCCCCTTCGGTGGGGCATCCCGCCCCGATGAGCTCATCCACCGACACGCTGAACACCTCGGCCAAAGTCACAAGAATGGTCACGTCGGGGAAGGAGTCTCCCGTCTCATACTTGGACACCGCCTGTCTCGTAACGTTCAACCGCTCGGCCAGATCGGATTGGGTCATGTCGGCGTTTTTGCGAAGTCTTGCAAGCTTGAGGCCAAAGGCTTGGGTATTGAACATATCGGTTCCTCCTTGTGGGAATTTTTGCTTTCTGACTCTATTGTATCCTATGTTCCCATAAATGTCAAGCAACGGTTGTTTGCATATGAAAGCTTTGAAAAAATGCGGGATTGTTTTTTTAAAATATATTGCGCTCTTCTCAACATGGACTTTGAAAATTTTTTCTGCAGATTTACGCTGAAATGTGAAATTACCGGGGATTTTTACAAGTTTCTCACAATCCCTTGACAAAAGAGAACAAGAGGTGTATAATATAATAGCGAGTGCTTTTGAGAGCCATATGCAAATAGAAAGGAACCGATCGCATGGATTTAAGTAACGCTAAGGAAAGACCTGTTGAACAGGTAGACATAAGCTTCCTTTTAAAAATATTCAGAGCTGTATTTCTTCATATCATCATTGTCGGTCTGCTCTGTGGCGGTGCAGCCGGCGCTTTCAGGTATTTTACGACTTCCCCCACCTATACTTCTACCGTTACATTCTACGTCAACGCGGTCAGTACGCGTTCCAGCGACGGCACGAATGTGATCACCCCCGGTAGCACCTCTGCTGCAAGAGATTTGGCGGAAGCATTTACACACGTCGTTCAAAGCGGTGCTGTCATTCAAGATGTTATCGAAAATCTCGACAAAAAAGTGCAGGTCGTCGGAGAAGACGGCGAGTTGGAATATGTCACTTTTTCAGGAGGACAGATCAAGGGAATGCTCAACGTATCTGTTGATACACAGGTGTTGATCATCAATATCACACATGAAAGCCAGACTGTTGCCCATGAGGTAGCAAAGGCCTTTGAGGCGGTTGTCCCCAGTAGCTTGGACTTTTACGTAGGTATACAAAACGACTCAAACGATCAAACCTATCAAAGTGTTGCAAAACGTATGGACAGTGCCGAGCTGGATACCTCCCCTTCGGGGCGTGGAAGCACGTTGGTTGCACTCTTGGGCTTTATCCTCGGTGCCGCCTTGGTGTATATCGTCGCCTTCTTCCGTGCATTCTTTGATAATACCATTTATAACGAAGAAGATATCAAAACCTACTTCACTCTCCCCGTAATCGGTCAGATCCCCACGTGGTCCAACGAGAATTCCGAAGATAATAAAAAGAAAAAGCGTCAAAAGCAAAAGAAAGGCTCTTCTCAGGACTATATCAAGGCCGAGGGCGTATCCACCTCTTCGCGCGACTATGCGGGCAGATTGCTTTCCAAGAAAACTCCCTTTGCGATCGCCGAAGCGTTTAAATTGCTTCGTACCAATATGTGCTATACCACCAAGGGCGAAGAATGTGCCGTGTTCGCAGTAACGTCTGCAAACGTTGGCGCGGGTAAGTCCATCCTGATTGCCAATATCGCAATTTCCTTTGCGGAAATGGGCAAAAAGGTCCTCTTGCTGGACGGCGACCTTCGTTGCCCTGTGCAGCACCGCGTTTTCGGTCTTGACCCCAAGACCTACGGCCTCAGTGAGGTGCTGGCGGGCGTCTGTAAGGATGACAGCCGTGCGATCCGCCCCTCCGGATATGAAAATCTGGACGTCGTTACCAGCGGCCGTATTCCTCCCAACCCTGCAGAGCTGTTGGCATCTGCCAAGTTCCGCGCCTTTATGGAGGAAGCCAAAAAATCATATGACGTTATCTTTATTGACCTGCCTCCCATTTGTGAAGTGACCGATGCAGGTGTCCTGAGCGATATGGTCACGGGCTATACCTTCGTCATTCGTGCCGCTTACTCGGATCGCCGTTTGATCGAGTTCGCAGTGGATACCATGCAGAGCCTCGGTGCGTCCGTCATTGGTTTTATCCTCAACGACGTGGATATCAAGTCCGGTGACTACTACAAGAACAAGTATTCCGGCTACGGCTACGGCAGATACGGCAAGTACGGCCGCTATAGCGTATACAGCAAGTATAAGTATGCCAAATATGCGAAATACGGTAAGTACAGCAATTACGGCAAATACGGCAAGTACAGCAAGTACGGCAAGTACGGCAAATATGCCGGATACGGTAGATATGGCTATCAAAGAAAAGACGGCGATTACCGATACGGCTATACCGATGAAGAAATCGACGAGCAGAATCTTCAAAAGGTAGACGAGGCCGTGGATACTGCATCCTCTGCCAATAAGGATAATTGATGTGCATGAAGCTGATTGACTTTCACTGCCACATTTTACCGCGCTTGGATCACGGCTCCCGCTCATCTCAGATCAGCCTTTCCCAGCTTAAGCTGATGCAGGCGGCCGGGGTGGATACCGTGTGCGCGACTTCTCATTTCTATCCCCAAGAAATGCTCCCCGAAACGTTTTTAGAAGCCAGAGCATCGTCTTTTGCGCGCCTGCTTGAGGTCGCCGGAGATACGCCCCGTCCCAAAATTGTTTTGGGCGCGGAGGTTTTGATCTGTGACGGCTTGGATCGAATGGAAAATCTTTCGGATCTCTGTCTGGAGGGAACCAACGTGATCCTTTTGGAGATGCCGTTTTCTCCAAGCTCGTGGAGCAGTCGCCTCTTTCAGACCGTAGCGGATATATCCGATAAAGGGATCACGCCCGTGTTCGCTCATGTGGATCGCTATCCTTCCAAGCTGGTCGAGCGCCTCTTTGATATGGGCTTCCAAGCACAGCTCAATGCAGACTCCTTGAACCGCCTGATGAAACCGCACCACTTGCTGCAATGGATCGAGGAAGGCTGTATCGTTGCTTTGGGCAGTGATCTTCACGGTGCGGCGGATGATGCGTACAAGCCCTATATGAAGGTCTGCGCATCTCTCAAAGAGAAGACGGCATCCATCATGGCAGAAACCGAAAAGCTGCTTTGCGACGCTGTGCGTCGTTGACAAAATACTTGAACTGCATAAGAAGCAACGGGGGATCATGACCGTCCGGTTCATTTGGGTGCATTTGCATTCGTAAAAATGTAAGCAGCCGAAAACGGTCTGATCCCCCGCATATCTTCATCCTGGGAAAGGAGCGTATATGGCCGAAGCTTTGACGTATTGCCTGGGAATTGATGGTGGCGGCACAAAGACCGAAGGGGTTTTGACCGATCTTCGCGGCCGTGTTCTTGCACGAGCCAAAATGGGTGCCTCCAATCCCAATGACGTAGGCTTTTCAACCTCTGTCCGTTTGCTGGCAGACATGATCCGTGATCTCTTGCGCGAAGGGGACGTCCCCGCAGACCGTGTCAGCGCTTTTGCCGGAATTGCAGGTGCGCTTGCACTGCGTGATGCTATGCGTGACGCCATCCTCGCTGAAATCCCTGCTTTGGGCGCATTGGCCGTAGATTCCGACTTCACCAACCTTCTCTCTGCCGCGACCCCGTCAGGGCAGGGAATTTGCCTCATTTGCGGTACGGGAAGCGTGTGCTTTGCACGCGATCAGGGTCAGCTTTGGCGCGTCGGCGGATGGGGATACCTCCTCGATGACGCAGGTAGCGGCTACGACATCGGCCGTATGGCGCTCCAGACCGCTCTCAAAGCCTATGATGGCCGTGCTGATCGCGAAGCGGCCCTCCCTCTGACCGAGGCTTTGACACAGCATTACAAAAAGCCGCCGCATGAGCTGATCTCAGATATCTATGCGAATGGAAAGCCCTATATCGCCTCCTGTGCTCCCGTTGTTTTCCGCTTGGCTCATCAAGGGGATGAGATCTGCGAAGAAATTTTGCGGGTCAATGCCGAAGCATTGGCCGCGTGTATCACCACAGCGCATCGCTCGCTTGCTTCGGATGCAACCGTCCCCGTGATTTTGGGAGGCAGTATCAACGTCAAGGAAGCCCCCACATGGACGGAACGGATCAAAAATGCGCTGCCTTCTTCGGTTGCTTCCTCTGTTTCCTTGCAGATTTTGGATCAGCCGCCCGTGTTCGGTGCATTGGCTGAAGCCTTGCGCGCCGTCAAAGCACAGGAAATGGAATCTGTTTTCAATGATTATCGCTCTGTCTTTTCCTCCACATATCTTTCATGAAAGGTAAAATATCATGCCTCAATCTCCTTCCGAGCTTTATAGCTCACACGCTACGCAGGCTGTTCAAGACTTAAAAAAATGGCTTTGGATCGTTTCTGCTATTGGATTTGGTCTTTACGCGGCGGTACTCAATCCGCTTTATACCCAACTGGATTCCAACGTCACATATCAGGAATCCTTCATTACTTATGCACTGTATTACCTGTTACACGGTGTGGAGATCGCGGTTTTCTTTGCAGCTTTTGCCGCAACGGTTTACGCGATCTGGCGCGTGGGATTTGCCAAAGCCTCTTCGGTTTGGGTAACGTATCATATCGTGACCGTGGCAAAGTTTTTGGTGAATTTTGTCATGGACTGCATCATGGACGGAAGCATTCCGTCTCCTGATTTCTTCTTCAACCGAGACCTTCCCAAAATCCTGCCCCTCCTTCTCTTGGAGCTTGCGCAGTATTGGGGTGTCATTCTGATCGCGGTTTTGGTGATCCGTGGAAAGAAACGTAAGTGGCAGCTGGACGTTTTGTTGGACGGTGACGGGGCGGGCGATGAGCGCTCCCTCGCATTTCCCATTACAAAGCTCTTTGGACTGAAAAATCCCGTGCTGGCCGCATCCTTCGGCATCGCGCTCTTTTTCGGTGCCGTTCGTGTTCTGATGCACCTGTATTACCAGCTTGTCCTGCTTGTCTATACCAATAAGACCGACGGAGCTCTGATCATCACGGTAGATATGATATCCGACGTCGCGCTTGCTTTGGTTGCATATCTTGTCATGGTTCTGCTTCTTTCTTCTTTTGATAAAAAGGAGATCACACAGCTGGCGGATGCATCTGAAGATAGCGTTGCTTAAAAAAACAAGGGGGACTCCCCCTTGTTTTCTCTTATGGCGGACGAGATCTTCAAATTGGGGTTTAGCGGTGTGTTTGCCCCCCGATGAACACGAGGAAACCGCTATGTTGGCGGGCGGCCACACAGGGCCGCCCCTACAAGCAAATTTTCTATATGTATCAGCGTCTTTCTGGGTTTGTATGTAGGGGCGACC
>JAGASP010000105.1 GCA_017621695.1 Clostridia bacterium | reverse complement strand
TTCTGTAGGGGCGGATTCCATATCCGCCCGAAAACTTCCTAAAGATCTAAATAAATCAATGATTTTTCATATCGGGCGGATATGGAATCCGCCCCTACAAGTTTCGTTAATCTCCCGTAAACAACAATTTACAAGACCAACTCCTTGTCGGGTGATAGCCCCTCGCATTGGAGGGCGTCACGCGATATTGGCCGACGGCACTGCCGCCTAAACAACAATTTATCATTCCTGTCAAAATCTTCTTGACAATTCCCCCTCTTTCGTGTAAAATATAACCAGTAGAATCCCTACTCGTATTTATTTGAAAATCTTCACCCGAAAGGAGATATTTCCATGTATCAATTTCCCATTGGCGCGATGCTCGAATCCTTCCGTCTGCCCACCCCCGAGGCTCTTGCAACTGCCGAAAAGATCGGTGTCAAGGGCATCCAGATGTACTGCACGAACGGCGAACACGCCCCCGAGAATATGACCCCCGAAAAATGCGCTGAGCTGCTGGATATGCTGAAATCCCACGGCCTCGTTTTCTCTGCCATCTGTGGCGACTTGGGACACGGCTTCGGTAACGCCGAGCTGAATCCCACCCTCATCGAGAAGTCCAAGCGCATCCTTGACCTGTCCCTCACCCTGGAGACGGGTATCGTCACCACCCACATTGGCGTGGTACCTACCGATCCCAACCACGATCGCTATAAGATCATGCAGGATGCCTGCTATCAGCTTGCCTCCTACGCCGATTCCATCGGTGCCCACTTCGCCGTGGAAACAGGCCCTGAGACCTCTGCCGATCTCAAGCGCTTCCTGGATTCGCTGGGCGGCACCAAGGGCGTGGGTGTCAACCTCGACCCCGCCAACCTGGTCATGGTCACGGGCGACGATCCCGCGCAGGCTGTTCACAATCTGAAGGACTACATCGTCCATACCCACGCCAAGGACGGCGTCATGCTCCACCGCGGCAACCCCGAGTACATCTACGGCGTGGTGCATCCTGTGCCTCAGGAATTCCAGGGCATCCAGTACTTCGCCGAGGTGCCTCTGGGTCAGGGTAACGTCCACTTCGATACCTACCTGGCCGCTCTGGACGACATCGGCTACAAGGGCTTCCTCACCATCGAGCGGGAGTGCGGCAGTACCCCCGAGGCCGACATCCGTCTGGCGGTGGAGCACCTCAAAGCCGTAATGGCAAAGTAAGAGATACGAGATACAAAGATACAAGATACAAGATAGGACATCGGTCGCGTATATCTTGTATCTTGTATCGGCCGAGCTTGCTCGGCGTGTATCTTGTATCTTTCCACACACAACGAAAGGAACATATACGTCATGAAGATCTCCGTCAGCTCCTATTCCTTCCAGCAATATATCAACGCAGGCAAGCTTGCCCACTTCGACGTGATCCAAAAGGCACACGATATGGGCTTTGAGGCTATCGAGTTCATCGACCTGCCCGGCGCCAGCTACGAGGAGCAGGTGGCCTATGCCCATAAGCTCCGCGCCGAGGCCGACCGCCTGGGCATGACCATCAACGCCTACACCATCGGCGGTAACCTCTATCAAGCAACCCCCGAAGCCTCCGCCGCCGAGGTGGAGAGACTCAAGAAGCAGGTGGATATCGCCGCTATCCTGGGCTGTTCCGTCATGCGCCACGACGTCTGCTACAGCGTGGGCAAGACAGGCACCTCCCGCTCCTTTGGCCTCATGCTCCCCACCATCGCGGAAAATACCCGCGCCGTCACCGAATATGCTGCAGAGAAGGGCATCAAGACCTGCACCGAGAACCACGGCTACATCGCCCAGGACTCCTACCGCGTGGAGCAGCTCTTCAACACCGTGGCCCACGATAACTACGGTCTCTTGGTGGACGTCGGCAACTTCGTCTGCGCCGATGAGGACAACTGCGCCGCCGTCTCCCGCGTAGCCCCCTACGCCGTCCACGTCCATGCCAAGGATATGTATAAGTCCACTGAGCCCAAGCCCGGCTATGGACAGACCCGCGGCTGTAACTACTTCAAGGGCGCCATCGTGGGCGAGGGAGATTGCAACATAGAGAAGTGCCTGCAGATCCTCAAGCGCGCAGGCTACGACGGCTACTGCTCCATCGAATTTGAAGGTAGCGAGGACTGCATCGAAGGCATTGCCAAAGGTTTTGAAAACCTGAAGGGGATGCTGGAGCGCATCTGATCAAGATACAGGATACACGCCGAGCAAGCTCGGCCGATACGAGATACAAGATACGGGAGCGGATCGAAGGCGGTCTGTCTTGTGGACGGTATCTCGTATCTTGCATCTTGTATCTTGTATCTCGTAATGTTTTGAAATTAGCGGACAGCGTGAAGGCTATGCTGCCGTCCCTTTGACACCAAAAAATTCAAATGTGAAATTTCCTTGAATCTTTTCAATACCCCTTGCAAAATCGGGAAAAGTGTGGTATACTATCTTGGTCAGCAGCCTTCTGCTGTGAAAGTAGGCCATACCAGCCGGGGAGATAGCGGAGCCCTGTACCTGCAATCCGCTACAGCAGGGGTGGATTCCACTCTTGAGAGTCGATCTTTTCTGAATTGAGTTTGTTTTCTTGTGTTGAGAAGCGGGTCTTGCGCAATGCGGAGCCGTGAACCATGTCAGGTGGGGAACCAAGCAGCATTAAGCGGTGCACCGTATGTGCCGCGAGGGTGCCTGCTTTGAGCAAGAAAACAAAAGATCGCAGGGAAGTGACACCCGAGAGAGCGGTGTATGGTCTTCTTTCACAGCAGAGGGGTGCTTTTTCTATGGACTCGTCTGTAGGAGCGAGCATTGCTCGCCCGAGAATATCAACGGACGACCGATGGTCGCCCCTACATAGATATTATTTTAAAAGTTCTTGGGGGTCAAGGGGGCCTTCTTTCAAGAAGCCCCCTTGCGTACTCTAAAAGGAGGTATTCCCGTGCATCAAGCCTTATATCGCAAATGGCGACCCTCAAATTTTGACGAGGTCAGCGGCCAGGAGCATATCACGTCCATTTTAAGATATCAATGCCAGACGGGAAAATTCTCCCACGCCTACCTGTTCTGCGGCTCTCGCGGTACAGGCAAGACCTCCTGCGCAAAAATTTTGGCAAAAGCGGTCAACTGCGAGCATCCCACCGAGGCAGGCCCTTGCGGAACGTGCGCTTCCTGCCGCGCCATCGATGCAGGATCAGCTACCGACGTGCTGGAGATGGACGCCGCCTCCAACAACGGCGTTGACGATATCCGCGACATCCGCGACGAGGTCATCTATGCCCCCTCCGAGCTGAAATACCGCGTCTATATCATCGACGAGGTACATATGCTCTCCACCAGCGCCTTCAACGCGCTTTTGAAAACTCTGGAGGAGCCCCCCGAGCACGTGGTGTTCGTGCTGGCCACCACCGAGCTGCAAAAATTACCCGCCACCATCATTTCCCGTTGTCAGCGATTCGACTTCCGACGCATCTCCACCGAGGCTCTGTCCGCACGTCTCCACCTCATCGCGCGTGCCGAGGGCTTTACCTTGGATGACGAGGCCGCCCGCCTCATCGCGCGCCACGCCCAGGGCGGCATGAGAGACGCCATCAGTCTTTTGGAGCTGTGCGCAGGCAATCATCTGCCCATTACCGCCGAGCTCGTCACCGACACCATCGGCTCTGCGGGCAGGGAAGGAATGCTGCGTGTGGTCACGGCCATTTCGGGGAAGCATTATGAGGCTCTGTTTGATATCATTGATGAGACGGTGCGCTCCTCGCGCGATCTTGCGGTTTTCTGGCAGGATCTTATCACACTCTACCGCGATATGTTGGTGCTGAAAACCACCAAAAACGCCGCCAAGTATTTGGATCTCACCGACAGCGAACAAGCGGCCATGACCCAAGCGGCTGCTTCATTTACCCGTGAGACCTTGCTTTGGCAGTTGGGTCTTTTGGAGGACGCGCTGTTCTCCATGCAAAAAGCCCACAGCATCAAGCGCACGGTTTGTGAGATCACCCTCATCCGCCTGTGCGATCCATTGTTGGATACCTCATCGGAATCCGTCCTCACCCGTATTTCCAAGCTGGAAGAAGCGGTCTTAACGGGAGCACCTGTTATGCGCGCGCCTGAGGCATTCCCCGCGATTCCCGTTGCTGATCCGAATGAATTTCCCCCCGAACCTTACTTTGCGGATGAACCGATTTATGAAGCGCCTGTCTCAGCCCCCGTGTCGAAGCCGCAAGCGCCCGTAACCGTGTCGGCAAACACACCGAAAGCACAGCCACCCGCTGCTCCCGCGATTTCCGTTCCCGAAGAAACCAACCGCCGTGTCCTGCGCCCCTTGCGTGCATGGTCTGAGGTGGTGGCGCGGATCGCTGAACGGAACGCGATGGTTGCCCCCTTCTTCCGTCAGGCCAAGGCCTATACGACCGAGGACGGTCAAGTGGTGATCAAATTCACCAGCGAATTTGCCATTGGTATGACCAAACGGGACGGTATTCCCGAGGCGCTTCGGGCCGCGCTGTCCATGCTGCTTGACCGCCCCATTCCCGCTGAGCATATTCTGACCGAAGTGGAGCAAGAACAAAATGTTTCGAAGGATTCCATGCTTGACCTCATCCTCGAGGCCGCAGAAGAATAGGAAAGGAGTTTCTCTCTATGATGATGTATATGCGTTTTCCGGGCGGTAAACAAAAGGCTCTGACCTTCAGCTATGACGACGGTGTGGAGCAGGATATCCGCCTCATGGAAATCTTCAACCGTCACGGTCTCAAAGGCACCTTCAATCTCAATGGCAGTCACTTTGAGCAAGACGAATATGCCCACCCCGCAGGCACCATCCACCGCATCATGGGTCGCAAGATGGCTTTGGACACCTACGGCGGAGCACTTGGAAAAAATCACGAAGTCGCTGTGCATAGCTATACCCACCCTTTCCTTGACCGTATGCCTCGCGAGGTGGCGACATATGAGATCGCCAAGGACAGGGAAGCACTGGAACATTTGTTCGGTCGTGTTGTCAAGGGCTGTGCCTATCCCATGGGTACGTTCAACGACATGACCGTCGAGGTACTTCGCAATTGCGGGATCGTCTATGCCCGTACCACGGTATCCACAGGCAATTTTGCCATTCCGAACGATTGGCTCAGAATGCCTGCGACCTGTCATCACAACGATGAACGACTCTTCTCTCTGGCAGATACCTTTATCAACGGTCAGCCCAATGCATGGGTCACCCCGTGGCTTTTCTACGTCTGGGGGCACGCCTATGAGTTTGAAAACGATAACAACTGGGATCGAATTGAGTCCTTCTGTGAAAAGGTGGGCGGCCGCGATGACGTGTGGTACGCCACCAATATGGAGATCTATGATTATGTGCAAGCATATCGTGCCTTGCAATTTTCCGCGGATTTCCGCATCGTCAAAAACCCCTCGGCGCTGACAGTCTGGTTTGATTTCGACGGCGGATCTGTCAAGGTCGAGCCCGGCGAAACCGTAAAATTCAGATAATCTTAAAACAATACATAAAAACGGAGGAAACAAACATGAGAGCAAATTTACCCAAGGGTATGGGCGGCGGCCCCCAGAATATGCAGGCAATGATCCGCCAGGCACAGAAGATGCAGGAAGACGTTGCTGCCAAGCAGGAAGAGCTGGATGCTTGCGAATATGAGATCAAGGCAGGCGGCGGCGCTGTCACCGTGACCATCAACGGCAAAAAGGAAGTTTTGTCCATTGATATCTCCCCCGAGATCGTGGATCCCGATGACATCGAAACCCTGTCTGACATTCTTGTGGCAGGCGTGAACGAGGCCATCAAGCGCGTGGAAGAGACCAATGCCGCAGAGCTGGAGAAGATCACGGGCAGCATGAGTATGCCCGGCCTGTTCTGATATGGCTGAGTATATCGAATCTCTGGCACGGCTGTCCGAGCAGTTTGCCAAGCTCGGCGGTGTCGGGAAAAAAAGCGCCATGCGTATGGCGTTTTCGGTGCTGGATATGTCGGATGAGGATGCCGCAGCCTTCGCACAGGCCATTGTCGAGGCCAAGGAGAAGATCCATCTGTGCCCCGTATGTCAGAACCTTACCGACCGTGACCTGTGTCCCGTATGCAGCGACGATACCCGTGACCGCTCTACCGTGTGCGTCGTGTCGGATGCCCGTACTGTAATGACCATGGAAAAGGTCAGAGAGTATAAGGGTACCTACCACGTGCTCCACGGCGTTCTGTCTCCCCTCAACGGAATCACGCCCGACAAGCTCAAGATCAAAGAGCTTTTGGAGCGTGTGAACGAAGGCGAGATCAAGGAGATCATTGTGGCTACCAATGCCGATGTGGAAGGCGAGACCACCGCCATGTACCTGGCGCGTCTGTTGCGTCCGTTGGGGCTGACGGTCACCCGTCTGGCCTACGGTATATCTGTCGGCACTGACGTGGAATACGCAGATGAGATCACCCTCTTCCGTGCCTTACAGGGAAGACGTGATGTATGATTTAAATGTGAAAACGGCGTTTGGTTTATCTGCGATAAAGCCGAATAATGTGAGAAAAGACGTGTTCATTTTGAGCACGTCTTTTCTCTTGCAATGTAACGGAATTTATGATATAATACCTTTGAAAATCAAAGCCGTACTATGGTTTGCCTCTATAAACAGTTCGTTGAATGATTTTTGAAATTTGATATAATAAAATCACAAAAGCGCTTTTGAATACTCTTTGGAGGACAAAATGATGTCTATTGGCTCTACCATTAAACGTTTGCGCCGCGAGAAGGATATCACGCAAGAACAGCTTGCTGAATATCTCGGGATCACATCGCGCGCGATCTCACAGTGGGAGTGTGACCGAACCGCTCCCGACATTTCACAAATTCCCGCACTCTGTCATGTTTTTGATGTTTCTTCGGATGTCCTGCTTGGAATTGATATTGAAAAGAACAATCAGAAAATCCAAAAGTATCTTGATGAAGCGCAAAATCTGTGCTGCCAAGGAAAGTGGGAGGAGTACACCGCCATTCTCCGCGAGGCAAACAAAAAATTCCCGCGTGATTATAAAATCATGCATACCCTTGCGGATGCAATGGTTAACGAATATTCCCGAAAAGGTATCAAGGAATATGACGAGGTGTTTACTCTTTGCAATCGAATTCTTTCGGAATGTACTGACAGCAAAATTCGATATGAAACGATGGAAACGCTTGGAATCGCTTACGGCTACGCAGGGAAAAAAGATGAAATGCTGCAGCTGGCCAAAGAAATGCCCCGTACCCATTTTTCATATGAAAATTTTATGGTATATCGCTGGAAAGGAACTGACGGTTTTAAGGAACGTCAGGAATATATGCATTTTTTAATCCATGAGTTGTTATCAATGATTGATTGCCTGAAGGGTCATTGTGATGATAACGGAAAAATGATATATTCGTGGGAGGAACGAATGGAGTTGAATCAATTTGAAATAAACCTTCTTGAATGTCTCTACCCCGACGGCGATTATCAACAAAATGCATATTACGGCGCAACGGCAAGCTATGTCATATTTATGGATTTCTTTAAAAAGCAGGACCTTGAGAATGCTTGGCGCTGGCTTGAACGGTGTGTGGATTATAACGTTCATGCAGATACTTACGATTTTGATGCGCCGCATACAACGCCCATACTTCGCGGATATGCAGACGGTGGAGTGATTATGGAAGCAGACGGAAATTATTCGCAGTCCTTCCTTGATTGGATCACGACCGATGACGAAGTTGCTGTTTTGCGAGCAGACCCACGCTATGAAGTCCTCATTGACCGTTTGAAAGCGGTTGCCAAAAAGCCGTAATTTCTTCGCCCCGCATGGCGCGGGGCGTTTCCTTTGTTGGGCGGGGATTTATCTGCCGCCGCTTGGTTGTTTTATAGTGTTTATCCTCAGCGGCAGAAAGCCACAGCCTGAGATATTGGACGCAGACAAGCCTTGCTTCATGGAAAGTACACCTTTTTTAGCAGTTGATCAAAATCCCTCATGCCGCCCCTTGAGCCGCCACATCATCTTTCGCAGAGCCTCCGCCGGGAAGACCAACAGGGAAATACAGGAGGTGAGCCACATCTCGGACGGAAGGAGCGGTGCCGTTCGCAAAACCGCCCCGCCAAGATATACGAATACAAGCTGAACCGTCAATACTGCAATCATAATGAAGCAAAAGCCCTTGTTTCTTGGCAGTCCCGAGAAGAGGCGCAATCTGTCGGTGCGACAGTTGAAGCAATTGAATACCGATGAAAAAATAAACAACGCAAAAAACGCGGTCAACATATATATATCATCCGATGCACTTCTGAAAGCGTTTTGAATGATGGGAAGCTTTAAAAAAGCAATACACAATGCTACGGTAAAACCACCAAGCCACATGATTTGATGGATCATATAGTGATTGAGAATGGGTTCATCCTGCTTTTTGGGGGGCTCTTCCATGTAGGAAGCCAGCGGTGCTTCTCCCGCAAACGCCAATCCGCCAAGCGTGTCCATGATGAGATTGATCCAGAGCATCTGCACTACCGTCACAGGTGCGTCAATGCCGATGAATGGACAGATCATGGTTACCGCCATGGCCGAAAGATTCATGGTCAACTGCAGCGTAATGAACTTGCGAATGCTCTTGAAAACCGTTCTTCCGTAAAGCACAGCACGGCAAACGGAGCTCAGATTGTCATCCAGTATGATGATATCCCCCGCATCCTTGGCGACTTGTGTCCCGCTTCCCATGGAAAAGCCAACGTCAGCACGCTTGAGTGCGGGCGCGTCATTGATCCCATCTCCCGTCATGCCGACAACCAAGCCTTCTTCCTGTGCGAGACGAACCAAACGGCTTTTATCCGACGGAAGCGCCCGTGCGATCACGGCAATATGAGGGAGAAGCTGTTTAACTTCTTTGTCTGTCATGCGGGAAAGCGTATCGCTGTCCAGAACACGGTTGATCTTCCCAAAGAGAATCCCGGATGCTTCTGCGATCGCGCGGGCAGTTTCCTTGCCGTCTCCCGTGACCATAACCACGTGGATTCCCGCGCCCTGTAGCTTTTTGACGGAATCCTTGGCCTCCGGGCGGAGTTGATCCTTCAAAACCGCAATGCAAAGAAGGGTCAACGCGCCGAAATTTCCTTTTTCGGCTTGGGACAGCGAGGGCGGTTGTGTGTCACAGACTGCAAGTAGAATCAGCCTGTCGCCCGTTTCGGCTCTTTGACGAACGGATTCTGCCAGCCACCGTCTGTCCACAGGCCGTTTTTCGCCGACAGGCGTCATCATATGTGTGACGTAGGGCAAAAGCCGCTCGGCCGCACCCTTGACGTACATATACGGTTGTCCCCTGTATGAAAGAAAGACAACCGATGCCTTTCGGTCGCTGTTGAAGCCAAGCTTCTCACGGACAGTATACCCTTCCGGACAAGGGGTACCTGCCACATAGGAAAGCAAAGCACGATCTGTAGCGTTTCCGCCAAGCACACGGCGATCCTTACCGTTGCCTGTCATGCCAACCGCGGCAGACGTATTCAGATGACAGGAGAGCAAAAGCTCACGATATAGTGCAGGCGCGTTTTTTTTCAGAGCACCGAGGGACGTGTAGGCTTCTCCCGTGCTTGTGACAACCTCAGAGACACTCAATTTCCCTTGGGTCAGTGTTCCTGTTTTATCGGTAAACAAGAGATTCATGCTGCCCGCCGATTCAATGCCCACGGGCTTGCGAACCAACACCTGATCCTGCACCATTTTTTTGATGTTGGAGGAAAGCACTACGGCGATCATCATGGGGAGCCCCTCGGGAACGGCAACCACAAGAACCGTAAGTCCAAGCGTCAGGGCAGAGAAGAGCGTCGGCCAAACATAATGAATATCTTTCAGTTTGCCCAGCATGACGGTCGGATCAAAGCCGCTGTCAAAAATAAATGCGTTGATGAGGTATATGATGGCGACAAGTGCGGCGGCTACATACCCCAAAGAGCTGATCTGCTTTGCCAGATGCGCCAAACGCCGCTTGAGTGGGCTGTCTCTCGTATCTTCCTGTACTTCCTCGGAAATATGTCCGAGCAGGGTGTGATCCCCAACGGCAGATACCTGCATGATCCCCTCTCCGGAGCGCACGGTGCAGCCTCTGAAGAGACAGGAAGGGTGATCGGGAGAAGGCTCGGTTATGGCGGATCTCGTCGACTTTTTTTCCACCTCGCGGCTCTCTCCCGTCATGGAGGATTGGTCAACCTTGAGCTTTCCCGAAAGCAGGATACCATCCGCGGGGATCATTTCTCCCGCTTCCAGGGAAACGATATCACCAACAGTGATTTCCCCAATGGGAAGCTCGCAGATCTCTCCCGATGCATCTTTGGGTTTGCGTCGAAAAACACGGCAAAAAATGTTTCCGGATATCTCAGAAAGACGGGCAAAGGCGGCTTCAGATCCGCATTCCGAGAGGGTAGAGATCAGCGTTGCAAGAAAAACTGCCAAGGCAATGCCTCCGGTTTCGATCCAATCCGCGCCGCCCTTCAAAGAAAATATCAGGTTCAGCCCTAAAGCAACCAAAAGGATCCGAATGATGGGATCGCTCAGATTGCTTAAAAATTTTTTGAGAAAAGATTTTCTCGCTTGCTTTGAAAGCTCGTTGGAGCCGTGGAGGGCACGGCTTTGACTCGCCTCGTCAAAGGTGAGGGGGGAGATCTCGGATGTAATGCCTTTGGATGACGACATTTTTTGAGAAGCTTTCTGATCGGTTTTGTTGCTGTGGGTATATTGCAAATGCGGAGACGTGGAATTCATCAATACTTTGTCCTTTCGCTATAGGTTCTGTTTCACTATATGAAAGGGAGGGTGCATTCATGCAATAAAAGACAGAGGCAAAAGATAAAAGCCTCGGTGGGAGCACCAAGGCTTTGGTTTTAAATAAAGTTGATGGGAATAAAAGCGCAGACAACGGCGAGAATGATCGACGGCAAGAGGTTGGCAACCCTGATCTTTTTCCCAAAAACAAGGTTGATACCCACGCAAAAAATCAGAATGTTTCCAACGACAGACAGATAAAGCAACGCTGTTTCCGTCATAATCGGCTGAATGAGCATAGAAAGTGCGGTGACGCTGCCTTGCAGGAGAGCCACGGGAATGGCTGAAAATATGGTTCCTTTACCGAGGGAGGCTGCCATGACCATGATGATGATAAAGTCGAGAATTGACTTTGTAACAAGAACGGTAGGGTCGCCGTACATCCCGTCATTGATTGAACCAACGATCGCCATAGCACCGATGCACACGGTAAACGAGGCGCTGACAAAGCCTTCAATGAAATTGTTATCTTTTGTACTGTGGGTCTTTTTTTTGAGCCAAGAGCCGAATTTTTCAAATCCGCCCTCTATGTTGATGAGCTCACCGATCAGCGCACCGAGTGCAAGAGAACCGATGATCAGAAAATCTCCGCCGTAAACGATCTTTCCGTCCACGACCGAAAACATTCCTTTCAACGCTCCCGCAACACCGATAAAGATAACCGAAAGACCGCAGGCCTTACAGAGTGTGTCCCGATGCCGATCGCGGATAAACCGCCCGAAAAGCATACCGAGAAGTCCGCCGATTACAATGGCTGCAACGTTAATGATTGTGCCAAGTCCGTATATTTTCATTCTTTTTCCTTTGATCCCCGGCAGAGCTTCTGCTCAGCGATCGAATGATGCTTTTTGTCGAGGCTTTGTCAATTTCCCTTGACGGTCTTTCCATTGGGATAACGAATTTCAAACCACTCTTCCTCAAAATCAAGCTCCACCACCGTGCCGTCCGAGAAGGTCGAGCGACGATGCGTCGTTTTTTCAAGAATCTCGTGGGATGTCAGCTCGCAAAGCGCAACCTGCTTGTGAAGCTCCAATGCGACTTTTCCGTATGCGATGTCCTCTGCAGAGGCGTCCACGTCGTAATAGATGGTGCCGCCTGTGAGCAATGCCCAGTAGAAACCGCGGTCGGTGCCTGCAATACCCCATGCCCCCTTTTGATGGATACCGTACCACGGGATAACGATGCAGTCATGGTATACAAGATTGAAAAAGGGAATGGGAATGCCGATATTTTGCGCGTTTTCTCTGTCTTCCCAGTCGGTGGTATAAAAGGGAGCATGATGGCAGAGTGCTATGGCGTTGACCATGCAGCCGATGGTTTCCTCAGAGGAGGGAATGATGCCGCGGTCTGTCAGAAGGTGGAGACAGTGGGCGCGAGCCTCGGCACACTCGCGTCGGGACATCGTGTGGAGGGGATGGAAGCACTCATCCAGCTCGACCACCGAAAAGACATCCAAATAGGAGCCATCCAGTTGGATATCCAAGCGCTTGAATTCATCATAGTTGCGTCGGACGTAGTCTACCGCCAGCTTGGCGCACAAGAAAGAATGCGGGCCGCCGTTCCAGTAGTCGTGGTAAGGGTGATTGCCGCTCATGTCTACAATGGCATTATCCAAATCAAAGGAAGGCGCGTCGTAGTAGTAGTCACGGTACTGATCGTGAATACCGAAGAAGTAGCCAAGCTCGGTGCAGGTTTCTTGCAAAGCTTTCATACCGGCGGCACCGCCCGCAGCTTCATGTACGGGAAAAGGCTCGGGGTGAAGGTTGTCGTAGCCATGATTGCCCCAACCGTCCAGATGGAGGTATGCCTTGTCTGCGCCGTTCTCCTTCAGCTTGCGCAGAAGCTCACCCGTGGCGGCAAAAGAGAAGAAGGAATCATTATTTTCAGGGTGATCCGGGTCATAAAAATGAGATGCGGGATGGATATGAACGGCAATGCCGCTGTGAACGATGGGACAGCCTAAGAGATAGTTGATCTTGGGATTTCGCTCTATCTTTTCACGAAGGGTTACAAGCTCACCGCGTTCGGTAAGATAGTTGCGGTACGTCTTGGCCATGGTGTTGAAATCACCGCCGATAAAGAAATCATATAATACGGCGCGGCTGTACCCCATAACTCCCAAAGAAGGTGCAAAGTAAGGCTGGATTTCCTCTCCGACCATACTGTAACGGGCATCAAACGGCGTATCGATGATGGCTGTATAGCCGCAGTTATCCCACACCTGACCGTACACAGGAATGTAGGCGTCACGCTCAAAAACAATACCGTCGTTGAATTTATAGCCATGCCCCGCAGGGAGAATGGTACCTTGCATACGGGGAAGAACGGTATAGCCATGCCCGGCAGGAGCTTCGAACTTCATACGGGGAGGATAGGCCAGAGCGGAGATTTCGCCCTTGCCATCCCCAAGGACACACGCTTCGATTTTGAGCATACCTGTGGTAAGACTCAAAGAGACTTCGGTTTTTACGGTATAGGGATACGTGTTTCCGTCTTTGTCACAAAATCCGGAGTAAGTGGCACGCACACCAACAGAGACACCCGTATCGTGTGTTGTGCTTTCGCAGTTCGCTTGGAAAAACGGAAGGGATATGCCGTCAGACAGCACCAGAAAAGGATCGTTTGCCCATGACCAAGCCATAGAAGCACCCTCGACGGATGCAGTCAGGGAAGAGGAGGTGGGCTCGTAGGAGACAGTCAGAGATTTATGCTTTAAAATATAACTCATGATAATTCTCACTTTCCTTTAATTTTTAAAACATCTATCATGGAATTACAAATGCAAGATGTTTGTTAGAATTATAGCATATATGTATATAGAATGCAAGCTTTTTTTTGAATTCTGATACAAAAATTACAGCAACAGCAGCTTTTGCCGATATTCCTTCGGCGAGCACCCTGCATCTTTTCGGAACGACCGATAAAAGTGAGCATAATCCGCGAAGCCGCACTCATAGGCAACGCGATCTGCCGTGATATTACCGGTGGACAGCAGTAGCTTGGCCTTACGGATACGCGCCGCATTGATGTAGGCATGGGGGGTTATTCCCATAGAATTCCGAAAGATACGGATAAGATAATTTTCGCTGAAATGGAAGGCGGCAGACAGTTCGGAAAGAGAGGGCGGATTTTGAAGATCCTGCGTCAGACAGCGTGCCATACGATCGACCAGCATATCCCGCTCGCTGCGAGCCTGTCCCTGGAATAACCTCGTCAGGATGGTACAGAGCAAGCCGTTTTTCACGACGAGAGGCGCCTCCTCACCCTCGGCATTATTCAGCTCCCGCAGAAGAGGGAGGAGGGTATCGGGATCGAACAAGCCTCGATGGGGGAGAGAAGGGGGGGCATCGATCCAAACACAGTCTCCGAAATGCAGATAGAAATAGTAGGGGCAGTCGCTGACCTCCGGTCCGTCCTGAAATAGACCTCTTTGCTGGATATAGTATTCTCCTCTTGACAGCTCCACAGGGACACCGTCCTCGGTAAAGCGAAGCACGCCGTCCAGCATCAACAGCAGAATGTCGCTGGATTCCACACGGGTAATGTGCCGCTCATTCGGCAAAAATTTGCGAAAGGCGGACAGACGGTAGGTGGGAACGGATTGCATAGATAAACCGATGTGCACGGCAGATAACTCCTTTGGGTTTGTACTTTTATTATAGCACGTCTGTTTGACTTTTGCAATGTTTTTGGTAAAAATATTCCTGTTTTTTTGCTTATATATGTGTTAAAATTAATGTAAAAAAAGGAGGGTCTGTTATGTCCAAATTGCTTTTACGTATGCTTTGCCTTTTGATCGCTCTATCCATGCTGACGGCAACCGCCTGTACAAACGGGGCGGAGCAAAGTGAAACGTCTTCGTATTCTCAAGAGACCGGAACGGAACCGCCGATGTCGGAGTCTGTCGGATCCGAAACCGAGACAGAAACAGACGGTTATACCGATACGGAAAAAGAAACGGAAGGTGAAACCGATACAGAGGACGAGCCAACACCGCCCGTCGTACCCGGAGAACCGCGAGATGTCCTTGTAATCACGAAAGGAGCCGTAGATGACATGAAATTTTCTCCTCTTCCCCTGGGGCAGGTGCAGGCCACCGGGTGGCTGAAAAATCAACTGCTCCTTCAAGCTGAGCAGGTAACCATGCAATTTGAAAAGCTTTCCCCCGACTGCAAGTCCGAGGGGGACAACCGTTCGGGCTGGCTGGGCGGCTCGGGCGAGAGCTGGGAGCGAGGCTCCTACTATACCCGCGGTCTCATCGCCTCGGCCTACGTGCTGGACGATGCCGACATGAAAGCGCAGGCGCAGAAATGGATCGACTGGACCTTGAACAGCCAGGTCGAGAGCGGCGCCTTCGGTCCCTTTGCAAACGACCCCGAAAAGCTGGACTACTGGCCCCTCATGCCTATGCTGATGGCTTTGGAGCTGTACTATGATGCCACCGGCGACGAGCGGGTGATCCCCTTCCTGCAAAACTACTTCGCATGGGAGGCCCAGGCGCTGAAGACCAAACCGCTGTCCTCCTGGGCCAGAGTCCGAGGCGGAGACAACATCTTCGCGGTGCTGTGGCTTTATGAAAAGACGGGAGATGAATCCCTGCTGGAGCTTTGCGAGCTTCTCTACAAGCAGACCTTCGACTGGGAACAGGTCTACGATGAAGAAGCCTGGATGGGCACTTATCACATCGTCAACGCCCAGCAAAGCTTCAAGCTTTTCCCCATCATGTACGCCATCACGGGAGATGACCACTACCTGGATGTCTACTACGAGGGCATCGAGAACATTTACATGGCTTCGGGACGGCAGGACGGTATGTCCAACGGCGACGAAATGAGCCGCGGTATTGACGGCGTGTACGGCAACGAGACCTGTGCCGTGGTGGAGCGGATGCTCTGTGACGAGATCGCCCTCTATCTCCTCCGCGACGCCACCATCGCAGATCATCTGGAGCTCATCACCTACAACGCTCTCCCCCAACAGCTTCTCCCCGACGGCAAGGGTCAGGTCTACTTCACCATGCAGAACCAGGTCATGGCCAACCTGGGCGTTCACGGCTTTACCAGCGACGGCGGTGACCGCTCGGTCTACGGCCTCCCCGGCGGCTACCCTTGCTGTGTCCACAACTACCAGATGGGCTGGCCCCTCTTCATCGCCTCCATGTGGATGGCCACCTCGGACGGCGGGCTGGCCGTGGGTGCCTACGGTCCCAATACCGTTACCGCCACGGTTGGAAACGGTACAAAGCTGACGGTCACCCAGACCACCAACTACCCCTACGAGGATACGGTCACCCTCACTCTCTCCGCTGACAAGACCGACACCTACCCCCTATACATCCGCGTGCCCGAATGGTGCGATAATGCCTCTGTCACGGTCAACGGCCACCCCGTGGAGGCCGAGCTGATCGCAGGTAAGTACGCCGCCCTCACTGCTGCGTGGGAGGATGGTGATGTGATCACCTTGACCTTCCCCGCAGAGATCACCGCCACCTTGACCGACAATAACAGCGTCAGCATTCGCCGAGGTGCTGTACTGTTTGCTCTTGAAATCGGAGAGGACTGGAAAAAGACCCGCTACAACCCTCACAACTGGCGCTCGATTCGTGAATACCCGTCCTATGATATCACCCCCACCACCGACTGGAATTACGCGCTGGAAAACTTCAATTTTGATGATGTAGCCTCCAACTTCACGCTGACCCGAAATCCCATCACCGACGAGATGCGGTATCAGCTTTCTGATGTTCCCATGGTGCTGGAGGCCAAGGCCAGAGCTGTCAAGGATTGGACGCTGAATACTGCCCTGGAGATCGCGAGAGATACCCCCGTTTCCCCCGTGGCCGCCGACCGACTGGGGGAGGAGACGGTTACGGTGCGGTTGGTCCCCTATGCCCATACCCGCCTCCGCATCACCCTGATGCCCTGGACAGGCGAGGCTCAAGCCCCCGATTCCGAGCGCCCCGATGAAAGTACCCTGCTGTTCCCCTCTGTGATCGTCCCGCTGGAGGCGCAGGGCGAGTCGGCAGGCACCTCGCAATTGTCCTACACGGTGGAGCTGGCCTATGATTCTCCCGCCGATCTGACCCTCAAGGCAGAGATCAACCGCAAGAATGCGGGTACGGTCACCCTGACCAAGGGCGCGGGTACCGTCACGCTGGATACCGAGCTGTTGGGCACCGACCACCATAACCGCATCTGCTTCACCGCCAAGGACGGCTCGGCCATTCCCGCAGATCTGACTATCTCCTTGTCCGTGACGATCCACGACAACGGGATCACCCGCTACGAGGCCGAAAAGGCCAAGCTGACGGGCTCGGCCTACTCCCCGGGTACTCACGTCGCGGGCATTGATGACGTTGGCTCATCCTTGACCTTCGATGCGCTGGTCATTGGCGAGGACGGGGACTATACCCTCCGTTTCTACTACGCCGCCCCCATGGGCCTGGCCACCCACACCGTCTACGTGGACGGGGTCAAGCGGGGTGTCCTGCGGTACAACGAGAACGGCAAGTCCCTGGGTTGGGGCAACTTCAGCGAGGACATCTACGCCGACATCCACCTCACCCTCGAAAAGGGAACCCACACGCTCTGTATCGAGAAGACTGCTACCGACGTTGGTTTTGCAGAGTTGGATGCCTTCGATCGCATCCCCTGTGCTCTGACAGGCGGCGTGCCCGCGCAGGCCTCCGAGGAGTAAGTCTCACCGGTGATAGCTATAGACACAGAACTGAATAACATACAAGTGCAGACCATGGTATTTGGTCTGCACTTAACTTTTTGCTACCTCCAAAAACTTTCAATGGATGATCATAAAATTTCACAAATTCATCATTGACAATTTCGTTTGCAAATAGTATAATACAGAACAGTTCAATAATGAACAAAATGCGATGGGAGGATTTTTATGATAACGATCCAGGAAATGAACGGATACGCTAGAAAAATCGGATTGGCATATGAAAAAGCCTTGTTGCCGCTTTCCAAAGAAATCGATATGCCGCATACCGCGATCAGCATCCTTCTTTTTATTGCCAACAATCCTGACTTTGCCACAGCAAGCTATATTTGCGATATGAGAGGGCTAAAGCGTCCTATTGTATCCGCTCACGTAGAGAACTTGGTACAGAGAGGATACATTGAAAGACGAGCTTTTCCGGGTGACAGAAGAAAGGACGCGCTTGTGTGTACAGAAAAGGCACAAAAGATCGTTGAAGCAGGACGGGAGCGTCAGATCCAGTTTGCAAAAACAATTTTGGCAGGCATCAGCGAGGAGGATCGCGCTGTGATGGAGCGTTGCTTTAAATTGATGGACGAAAACATTGATACGATCATAAAGGAGAAATAAATTCAAAATGCTCAAATTACTGAAATACATGAAAAAGCGGGAACGTTGGATGGTTCTCGGGTGCATTGTACTGATCGTCGGTCAGATTTATTTCGATCTGACGATGCCCGACTTTATGAGTGATTTGACGGTTATGATTAAAACTCCCGGAAGTGAAATGGCAGATATTCTGTTGGTGGGCGCTAAGATGCTGGGCTGTACGCTGGCAAGCGCGGCTCTGGCGATCGCTTGCGGATTCTTGACCTCACGCATTGCAGCAGGATACAGCTTCGCCGTCAGAGAAAAGCTGTTTTCTCACGTGATGCTGCTTGGAAAAGCCGAAACGTCCAAGTTTTCGATTCCGAGCCTGATCACAAGAACGACCAACGATATCTCGCAGCTGCAGATGATCGTCGTGATGGGCTTGCAATCGCTTGTGAAAGCACCGATCATGGCAGTTTGGGCGATCATCAAGATCCTCGGCAAGAGCTGGGAGCTGTCTGCCGTAACGGCATCCGCTGTGGTTGTGATCTGTAGTACGGTTCTCGTAATCATGTCGATCTGCCTGCCTCGCTTCCGAAAGGTGCAAAGGCTGATAGATATGCAGAACCGTATCGCAAGAGAAAATCTGACAGGTATCAATGTGGTCCACGCCTTCAATGCGGAGGGCTATCAGACCGAAAAGTTTGACGTGCCCAACACCGAGATGATGCATACGCAATTGAAAAATCAACGCCTGTTCTCCTTGATGCAGCCTGTGATGGGCACCTGTATGAACGCACTTTCCTTGGCAATCTATTGGCTCGGCGCGGCTCTCATCAATCAGATCGACCTTGTTGACGTGACGGGAAGAATTGCCATGTTCAGTGATGTTGTTGTGTTCAGCACTTACGCAACCTACGTGGTTATGTCGTTTATGATGCTGATCATGGTTTTTATGATGCTTCCTGCCGCACAGGTATCAGCAGAGCGTATCAATGAAGTGCTTGACAGACAGGCAACCGTCACCGAGGGCGCAAAGAGCACTGCCGACGAGGTTGGAACGGTAGAGTTCAAGAACGTATCCTTTGTCTATCCCGAGGCGCAGGAGGAGGCTCTTTCCGACATTTCGTTCCGCATTGAAAAGGGACAGACACTTGCCATCATCGGCGCAACGGGATGCGGCAAAACGACCCTCATTTCCTTGATTGCACGCTTCTATGACGCTACCAAGGGTGAAGTCCTTGTGGACGGAGTCAACGTTAAGGATTATACCTTTGATGGCTTGTATAACAAGATCGGATATATCACGCAAAAGGCCGTTTTGTTTGCCGGTAGCATTCGGGAGAATATCACCTTTGGCGAAAGTCATGACAGCTTCGATGAGGATACTGTCGATATGGCGATCTCGCTTTCTCAGGCAAAGGAATTCGTGGATAAGACCGAGGGGGGGAAGGGTCATCGCATCGTGCAGTTGGGTAAGAACGTGTCGGGAGGGCAGAAGCAACGCCTTTCCATCGCCCGCGCTCTTGCGAGAAAGCCCGAGATCCTGATCTTTGATGATTCCTTCTCGGCACTTGACTATAAGACCGACGCGACGCTTCGTCACGGACTTGCAAAAGAGCTGTCGGATACCACCAAGGTCATCGTCGCACAGCGGATCAGCACCATCCGTGACGCCGACAAGATCATCGTGCTGGAGCGCGGTGAGGCGGTCGGCATTGGCACACACGACGAGCTGATGGAAAGCTGCGCTGTCTACCGAGAGATCGCACAGTCTCAGTTGACTGCGGCGGAGCTTGCGTAAGGAGGTGCCGATATGAAACAAACACTTTCTAAAATTTTCAAATATATGGGCAACGCGCCGCTCGTTATTTTTGCGCTGCTTCTCGCCGTGCTTGCCGCGATCATGACCATCGTGACTCCCGATAAGGTGGGAGAGATCACGGATATCATTTCCGACGGGCTTGTAGGCGGCATCGATATGTCCGCGATTGCCAGAGTCGGTATTACGCTGATCATTTTCTATCTGATCGGCGCTTTAGCGAATTTTGTTCAGCATTATATCATGGCGACTGTTACACTCAAAGCCTCTCGCAGAATGCGCCACGATCTTTCGGTCAAGATCAATCAAGTGCCGCAAAAGCAATTCGGCGAGACATCCACGGGTGACATCCTCAGCCGCATTACTAACGACGTATCGGTGCTTCAACAAGGCATGACAAACAGTCTGCCCACGATGATCAGCGCCGCAACCCAGTTTATCGGATGTCTCATTATGATGTTCATCACCGAGTGGCATCTTGCCCTGACCGCCGTTCTGATCACGATGATCGGTATGGTGCTTTTGATGCTCATTATGGGACGCTCACAGAAATACTTCAAGCAGAGGCAGATCAGCCTCGGTGCGCTGAACGGATACGTTGAGGAAATGTATTCGGGACACGACGTGGTTCGCATCTCACGCGCCGAGAAAAAGGTACTCAACCGATTCGGCAAGCTCAACCGCGACGTATATGACGCAAACTGGAAATCTCAGTTCCTGTCGGGCATGATGCAGCCGCTGATGAATGTCATTGGCAATCTCTCCTACGTTGCCGTGTGTATCATCGGTGCGGCGCTTGCCATAAACGGAACGATCAAATTCGGTGTCATTGTTTCCTTTATTCTTTACGTTCGCTTGTTTACTTCTCCCTTGACGCAGATCGCGCAGGGAATGACCAATTTACAGACGGCTACCGCAGGTGCGGGACGCATCTTTGAGTTTATGGAAGCCGAGGAGCTGGAGGATGAAAGCGGCAAACCCAAGCATGAAACCGTTGATACCCAGGGTGCGGTCGTATTCAATCACGTTCGCTTTGCCTATCCCGAAAATCCCGATAAGATCATTATCAAGGACTTTTCGGCAAAGGTGATGCCCGGACAAAAGGTTGCGATCGTCGGCCCCACGGGCGCAGGTAAGACCACGATGGTCAATCTTTTGATGCGCTTCTTTGAGATCAACGGCGGCAGTATCACGGTTGACGGCACGCCCATTCATGACATTCGCCGCGAGGACGTTCACGATATGTTCGGTATGGTGTTGCAGGACACTTGGCTCTTTGAAGGAACGGTTCGCGAAAATCTTGCTTACAATTTGACAGAGATCACCGATGAGGACATTATGCGCGTCGCCAAGGTCTGCGGTATCGACAAATTCATCCGTTCCTTGCCGCAGGGGCTTGACACGGTACTGACCGAGGGAACCACCATCTCGGCAGGGCAGAAGCAGCTTCTGACCATCGCCCGCGCGATGCTTCAGGATGCACCCATGCTGATCCTTGACGAGGCGACCTCCTCTGTGGATACGAGAACCGAGGTTATCATTCAAAGGGCCATGGATGAGTTGACGAAGGGAAGAACCAGCTTTGTTATTGCTCACCGTTTGTCCACCATACGCAACGCCGACTTGATCCTTGCCATGAAGGACGGCGACGTGATCGAAAGCGGAGATCACGAAGTGCTTATGAAACAAGAAGGCTTCTACTATCAGCTTTATCAGAGTCAGTTTGATGTAGAAGAACAGGACGCATAAAAAATATCAAAAGTTATTGACATATACCAAAAACCGTGATATAATTGGTATATACCGAAAATAAGGAGCTATGTGAGATGCCAAGACCGAGAAAATGCCGCAAGGTTTGCAGAATGCCCATTGCAGATACATTCGTTGCTAATTCAGCTAAAGAGGAAGCAGTCGTTTTGACCGTTGATGAATATGAGTGCATTCGACTCGTTGACTATCAGGGTTTTTCTCAGGAGCAATGCGCTGAATATATGCAGGTATCTCGTGCGACTGCACAGCTAATTTGTGATACTGCAAGAAAGAAGCTTGCTTCAGCTCTTGTGAACGGATATACGATTCGCATAGAGGGTGGTGATTACCATCTTTGTGACGGGCAAGAAACACACTGCGGATGCGGTGGCTGTCAAAAGCACTGCCAACGAAAAAGTGATGCGGAATAAATAACGTTTTTCATTCAAAATTAGTATTTAGGAATTGGAGGTATAAGAAAATAATGCTAAGCAAGAACTGGAAAAGCATCGTTGCCTTTTTGTGCATATTATTAGTCATAGCCTATACCTCTATCGTTTTCTTGCCTCACGCACACGACTGCGTCGGTTCAGATTGTACTGTTTGCGCTTTGATTGAGACCTCACGTAACACGATGATTGGTCTTGTGCTTGTTGCCATAGTGCATCAATTAGCAAATATCTTGTTTACAATTTCATGCTCATACAAATCTATACCATCGGGCAATAACGGTACTCCCGTTGCGCTTAAGGTGAAGCTTTCGGATTAAGACTTGATTTATTATCAGATCAAATCTAAAATACGAAAGGAAAAAAACAAATGATTGAAATTAAAAATCTCGGCAAACAGTTTCAAAATGAGACCGAGATCGAATACCGTGATATTACCTTTGAGACCGGTAAATCCTATATCCTGCTCGGCGCATCGGGATGTGGAAAATCTACTCTGCTCAATATGATCGCGGGTATTCTCTCTCCCTCAAAAGGCTCTATCGTGATTGATGGCGTAGAAATGAGTGCAGCCACGCAAAAGATAAAGGACAAATTCAGAATTGGGAAGATCGGCTATATCTTCCAAGATTTTAAGCTGATAAACGATATGACAGTCGCTGATAATATCGGCATTCTCCGTCTTGAAGGTGTAGATGTTTCGGATATGGACGATATGCTCCGTTCCCTTGATATCTACGAAAAGAAAAACGCGAAGATCAAGCATCTTTCCGGAGGGCAGAAGCAGAGAGTCGCTATTGCACGCGCTCTTGTAAAGCACCCCGACATTATTCTTGCGGACGAGCCTACCGGCAACCTCAATTTCGCCATTGGCGAACAGGTGATTAAGGAATTGATCGAAGTCTCACGCGGCAAAACCTTGATTGCTGTCACTCACGATGACCGCCTTGCAAAGTATTTCGACGAAGTCATAGATATGAATGAAATGACCGGCGGAATGCGAGATACGGTTATCGGAAAGGAGGTAGATTGAGATGTTAAAATTTGCGTTAAAAAATATGGCGATCAAAAAGGTACAGATCATTCTGATCGTCCTCTCTATCGTCATCTCCGCAGGCATCGGCGTTCTTGCCTTTAACGTAGCAACTCAGGTTGACGAAGGTATAACCTCGGGTGCACAGTATTATTCCGCTATCGTCGGTCCTGCGGGTAGTAACACGCAGCTCGCTATGAATACTATGTATTTTACCGACTCTCCCGTAGGAACGATTCCATATTCGGTTGTATCCTCCTTGCAG
>JAGASP010000104.1 GCA_017621695.1 Clostridia bacterium | reverse complement strand
CCGTAGGGGAGGCCCTGTGTGGCCTCCCGCCAAAAAGATTGTTGACCCACAAGGGTTTTGTCGATGTCGGGACGACGGGCGACCACATAGGGTCGCCCCTACGGGTTTTCGTTAATTCTCCGCTAAACAACAATTTACCGCAATACTGCCCATCGGGTGATAAACATAGACGAGGAGAGTGTCACGCGATATTGGCCGCGGGCACTGCCCGCAAACAACAATTTACTTTTTTACTCTATCACTTCGTCAGCCACGCCACGGTCAGCTCCACGCAGGCCTCGGCGTCGTTGAGGTCGAGCATTTCCACGCCCGAGTGGATGTAGCGGGTGGGGATGGACAGGGCGGCGGCACGGCAACCGGCACCCGTCATCTGCATGGAGGAGGTATCGGTACCGCCTGCCAGGAGAATCTCAAACTGGTGCTTGATGTCCTTCTCCTTGGCGACGGCGGCCAACTCGTCCACCAGCTCGCGGTCACAGATGACAGAGGAATCCTTGATCTTGATGGCAGCACCGCCACCCACAGCGCAGGCCATGGGCTTGGACCCCACGGCATCACCCGTGCCCGTCACGTCGTAAGCCAGACCGATGTCGGGCATGATACCGTAGGTAGCGGTCTTCGCACCTCGCACACCCACTTCCTCCTGGACGGAGAAAACGAAATACACGTCGTCGGCGCAGGGGGTCTCAGCCAGCTTTTCAGCGATCTTGATGAGGACGGCACAGCCCACACGGTCATCCAGAGGTCTGCCTGCGATGCGGCGGCCGAGAAGACGGGTAAAGCCTCCCTCCAGCGCGCAGTAGTCACCGATCTTGACCTTTCTTTCGGCTTCCTTCTTGTCCTTGGCACCGATGTCAATGAGGAGCTTGTCCACCTTGATATCCGCAGGAGAAAGACCTGCTTCAAGCACCATGATGCCCTTGACACCGTTACCAAAAGTTACGTTGGAATAAGCAGCGGCCACAGGGTTGATGCCACCGATGGGCGTTACGCGGATGAAACCATTGTCATCCACATGGGTAACAAGGAAGCCAATCTCGTCCATATGGGCACAGAGCATGATCTTTTTGGCATCCCCCTCGGGTGCAGTACCCTTCTTGAAGGCGATGAGGTTGCCCATAGCATCCGACCATACCTTGTCGGTATAGGGAGCGATCAGGGGAAGGAGCTTATCGGAAATAGCCTTTTCATAGCCCGAAACAGCACGGGGAGACGTGAGGGCTTTCATTAAATTCAGCATAATATTTTTACCTTTCGTATTCAGATTTGTTGTGGTAACCGGTATGCTTTACAGCATCAAAAATTGCATACGCTACACAATCGGTTTAGTTCAATTTCCACTCTTTGAGCATGGCAATGGTCAGATCTCTTGCGGACTCATAATCCTCAAAGGTCGTGACGTTGGAGGCGGAGTGGATATAACGCGTCGGCAAGGCCAATCCCAGCACACGAACACCGCTGAGACTTCTCTGGATCACACGCGCATCGTTTGCTCCCGACGCAAACTGCTTGATCTGGCACTTGATGTCGTGATCCTCTCCGGTTTGCAGAGCGTAGCGCACAAAGGCAGAATCATAGATCGTGCCTGCATCCACCAAGGATACCACAACACCGCCTCCCAGAGACGAGACCCTCGCAGGGCCGCTGACACCGGGCAGATCGTTGATGGCCGTTGCTTCCATGATGATGGCATAATCGGGCGCGACGGTATTGGCCGCCACGACAGCGCCCGAAATACCGATCTCTTCACAGCGCGTGAAAGCGAAATACACGTCAAAGGGCAGATCACAGGAGGATGCGTGGAGCGCACGCATGATCTCAATGAGGGCGGCACAGCCCGCACGGTCGTCGAGCGCCTTGCCCTTGATGCACTTTTCGTTTTCTCCAAACACCACAAAATCCGAGGCAAAGGTTGCGCAGTCGCCCACCGAAACGTAGGCTTCGGCGTCTTCCTTGTCCATAGCACCGATGTCAATATACATTTTCTCTATCGGAGTGATCTTGCTTCTTTCCTCGGGGGTCTGCATATGGATGGCCTTAGAGGCGATCGTGCCGCGGATGATCTTATCATCCTTACCGTAGATCGTCACCGCGCGGCCGCACAGCACACGGGGATCCATACCGCCGAGCAACCCAAATTTCAGATAACCCTCGGTGGTGATCTCACGGATCATAAAGCCAACCTCGTCCATGTGCGCGGCCAGCATGAGCCTTTGGGGATTTTCGGGATGATAATCCAGCCCGCGCCCCGAAACCTTGGCGATCAGATTTCCGACTCTGTCCTCGCAATAGCCGTCACATTCACCTTCGATCTGCTCAACGATCAGATTGCGGACAACGTCCTCGCGGCTCGTGGGGCCGAAGGCAAGGGACAAATGCTTGAGTAGCTCCAAACCACTGTATTTCATCTTGCATACACCTCCGCAATTTCGTTAGACGTTGCAAACGCCTTGACCAGCTCCTTGAGGGCTTCGGCATCCTTGAGGCTGATAACCTCGGCGGAGGAGTGCATACTCTTCAAGGGGAGACTGCACAGCGCCGAGGGAATGCCGTCAGCGGTCATACCGATCACGTTGGCGTTGGTGCCCGTACTGCCGGGACAAGCCTGTACTGTATAGGGGATTTCCTTTGCATCACAAAGATCCTTGATCATAAGGGTCAGGCCGCGATCGGTGGGGGCGGCGATTTCCACCACGACACCGCTTTCCATGGGAGAGAGATTGCGGTTCTTCACCTCGGGGACCGCCGCGTGGGTCACGTCCAGAATGAGTGCATAATCCGGGACGATACCGAAAGCGGCCGTTGCGGCACCGCGACATCCCAGCTCTTCTTCGGAGGAGAAGAGGAAATACACGTCGCCTGCCAGCTCGTCGGCAGAGATCTCCGCAAGGCCCGCAACGGCACACGCACCGCAAGATTTGGCGTCAAAGGCTTTGCCAAAAATGCGATCGTTCAAAAGCTCGCCGTACACCGGCTTGAAACCGACGGGATCACCCAAAGACACAAGGGTTTCCAGCGTTTCCTTGGTATATCCCGTGTCCACGTACAGCTCCTCCATGGTCGAAAGCTTATCGCTCTCTCCGGGCTTGCGGAAGTGCGGCGCGGTAGAAGACACAACGCCGTAAACGGGCTCCTTTCCGTAGATCACGACTTCGCCCGACTGCAAAATTCGGGTATCAACTCCGCCGACAGAAGTCATGGTGATAAAGCCGCCGTCTTTGATGTCGGTGACCATCATACCGATCTCGTCGAAGTGCGTATCGATCAAAATCTTGGGGGCGTTTTCGCGGCCGCATTTTTTAACGAACCAATGGTTGCCCATGGGATCGACCTTATGCTCGTCGAAAACGGAACCTATGATGCGTTCCAACTCTTGAGACGCAACTTTTTCGTTGCCGCTGACAGACATGAGACCGCACAGCGACAGGATGGTTTGTTTTAAGTTCATGTATTTTCATCCTTTCTTAAAGGTTTTTTATTCTTCCAATGCTTCAACAATCTTTCGGAACACATCTCCGCGTTCCGCAAAATTCTTGAACGCATCAAATCCCGTACAGGCAGGTGACAAAAGCACCGTGTCCCCGGGCTCGGCAATTTGGCAAGCGTAGTACATGGCCTCCCGATAGTCGGGGATCTCCGTAACGGGTAATTTATGTGGGTCGTACAAGGGACAGCGAAGCAGAGCCTCCATGATCTGCCCCCGTGCTTCTCCCGTAAGGATCACGCGGGAAGCCAGTCTGCACAGCGCATCCGCCAACGGATCAAACGGGACGTGCTTATCCCGCCCGCCGCAGATCACCAAAGGATCACGGCCGCGCAATGTCCCCGTCTCATCGTGTCCCAATCTCTCCCGCATTTCCCGCATCGCCGCAAGCGCGGCACAGCTTCGGGAGGGGCTGGAATCGATGGAGCTGTTATAATACGCAACGCCCTTAACCTCTCGGATAAACTCCAAACGGTGGGCAACACCTGTAAATTCTGCGGCTACTTGCTCTATGGCCGCTTGGGAAATAAGGTCGTGGACTGCGCCCAGCGCCGTCATGTAATTTTCAATGTTATGCTTACCCGGCAGGCGAATTTTATCTACAGGCAACAGCTCTTTTTCGGTATCCCCGTCGGTGATGCAGATCTTGCCGTCCTTCAAGTACAGACGGCTGTCTCCGCTTTTGATGGACGGATCTGCATCGTCATATACCGAAAACCACGCGATCGGACAGGACAGCGTCGCACCGATTTTTTGGGTGTTCACATCACGGGCATTCAAAACGGCTTTTTGCAAGCGGTTCCCGTAGGTAATGCGCGCTTTTGCGGCAATGTATTCCTCCATATCTCTGTGCCAATCCAGATGGTTTGGGGTTACGTTGGTTATCACCGCGCGGTGAACGGCATTCGTAGCCGTCATGAGTTGAAAGCTTGACAGCTCTACAACGGCGAAATCCTCCGCAGTCATGCTGTCCAGCATGGGCAAAAGAGGAGTGCCGATATTGCCGCCGAGATAGACGTTTCCGCGTCCTGTCAGCGCCGCTTCGGTTGCCAAAAACTTGGAAATCAAGGTGGTCGTGGTGGTCTTACCGTCCGAGCCTGTGATACCGATCACCGTAGCCGGTGTCTCGGACAAAAACAGCTCCATTTCGGACGTCAGAATCGCGTCGCCCGCAACCGCCTCCAAAATTTCAGGAAGATCGGGGCGAAATCCGGGAGAGCGGAAGATCATGTCGCCCGTCAAGCCCTCCAGATAGTTCTCTCCGCAGATCAGCTCAACATCATACTGTTGAAGTACGTGTGCCTCGCCCGAAGCCTGCATTTCTTCATAGGAGCGACGGTCTCTGACCGTGATCTTACCGGCTCCGTGATCCGACAGATACGGCACCAGAGGTTTTCCCGAAACGCCGTAACCGAGGATCACACAATGTGCGCCTTTAACAAATGAACCAAGTCCTTGCGAATGGATACGTTGATACACGGCAACTCCTTTCACGGTATGCCTCGGCACACCGAAATACATCTCCATATGTTCCCATAATATTATATACTATTTTTCACTGATATGCAAGTAGGGAAAAGAAAATTTGCTGTTTTTTTCTTCTTTTGTTCGCATGAAATATTTCGAAAATACAAGAAAAGTTCATAATTGTGTGGTAGAATATAAGGTGGCATGATTTGTTTTAATCACAACAGAAAGGAGGTCACATATGAGCCGAAAAAAGCATCCCCAGGCACAGCAAACCGCGCAGGCAAAGCCTCTGCTCCCGGACATACATTCCCCCGAAGATCTCAAGGCTCTTTCCGCCGAGGACATCCCCGCGCTTTGCCGTGAGATCCGTGAAACACTGGTGCACACAGTCACGAACAACGGCGGTCATCTGGCCTCTAATCTGGGTGTCGTGGAGCTGTCGGTCGCCATGCATCGCGTATTCGACTGCCCCAAGGACCATTTCATCTTTGACGTAGGCCACCAAAGCTACGTCCACAAGCTCCTCACAGGGCGATACGAGCAATTTCATACCTTACGCCAAGGCGGCGGCCTTTCGGGCTTCACCAAACGAAGCGAAAGTGTGTACGATTGCTTCGGCGCGGGCCACAGCTCGACCTCTCTGTCAGCCGCTTTGGGGTTTGCCCAGGGCGACAGCCTCTCCGGCTCGGATGCGTACACGCTTGCCGTTGTGGGTGACGGTGCTTTCACGGGCGGTATGATCCATGAAGCGCTGAACAACGTATCCCGCCATTTGAGGCTCATCATCATCATCAATGAAAACGAAATGTCCATTTCCAAAAACGTGGGACGTTTCGCCAAGCATATGGCCAAAATGCGCCGCCACGAAAGCTATTTCAAGGCCAAAAAGACCACGGCGCGGATCATCTATCATATCCCTCTTGTGGGCAACGGCATCATGCGCGGGCTCATCAAGCTGAAAAAATCCTTCAAAAACGCCATGTACGGCAGTAACTATTTTGAGGATATGGGACTCTACTATCTCGGACCCGCCGACGGAAACGATTACGCCGCTGTGGAGCGCTTGCTGATCGAAGCAAAAAATCAGCCTGAAAGCTGCGTTGTGCATATCAAAACACGCAAGGGCTGCGGCTATGACCCTGCCGAAAAGGATCCCGGATTTTATCACGGCATGGCACCCGGCGGCGCGCCGCCTAAGGAGAATTTCTCGTTGCACCTGGGTCAGATCCTTACTGAGCTGGGGCAAAAGGACGAAAAAATATGTGCCATTACCGCCAGCATGAGCGAGGGGACGGGTCTGGAGGCCTTCCATTCTGCTTGCCCCAAGCAATTTTTTGACGTAGGCATTGCCGAGGAACACGCCCTCACCTTTGCGGCGGGACTCGCGGCCGACGGATTTAAGCCCGTTACCGCCATTTATTCCAGCTTTATGCAAAGAGCTTACGATCAGATCATTCATGATATTGCCCTGCAAGAGCTTCCCGTTCTCATGTGCATCGACCGCGCCGGTCTCAATGCGGCTGACGGTCCCACCCACCATGGTATGTTTGACGTTGCGTTTCTGTCCCAGATTCCCAACGTGTCTCTGTATACGCCCGTCACCTTTGAGGGACTGTCCCTCTCGGTAAAGGATGCCTTACACAAGGGTCGCCCCGCCGCTATCCGATATGCCAACGGTGGAGAAAACCCCCAGATCATTCAGGCATTTTACGCCAACGGACAACCGCAAGACATTGGTGTCCGTGCAAGCTACACATCTTCCGATCCGCTTGACGGTGTCATCATAACGCACGGACGTATCACCGCCGAAGCACTCAAAGCCACCGAGCTCGCCGCCGAAGAAGGCTTACGGCTGGGTGTACTCCTATGCGAATATATCAAGCCCTACGACCGTCTGGCATCCGAAGTTTTGCCGCTTCTCCCCGACGAAAATATCCCCATCCTCTTTGCCGAGGAGGAAATTCGGGCAGGCGGATTCGGCATGATGCTCTCGGATTCCCTTACAAAGATCTCGGATTTCCGTACACGTCCTTACGGCATTCTGGCTGTGGACAACAGCTTCGTCCTCCAAACAAAGGCTGAGCCTATTTTCAAAACCGCGGGGGTGGATGCAGAGGCTATGCTGGATCGCATCAAACGAATGCGTTCCTGAACGATTTTGCGCGTACTATAAGCCGCAGCGGCAGCCTGCCGCAATTAAAAATTAAGAAAAAATAGTCTCCAAACCTTGACGGCCATGAGCAAATGTTATATAATATATTCACATCGTATTTCTTCAAAGTATTTTCATATCAGCATCGAAAGGATTTCGGCATATGAACGAACAATCTAATCACGAGCAGGAAGCGCACGAAGCCGATCGTGACAAAAAGCACGCGTTTATCCACTTCAAAAAACCGCTGTTCTTGGGGATCGTAGCGCTTGTCTTTGTCGTCATCTTCTGCATTGTCAATATGCCCAGCGTTTCTGCACTTCTTGGCCAGATCACGGATCTGTTTTCTCCCGTCATCATCGGTTGCGTGATTGCCTATCTTTGCAACCCCATTTTGGAGTTCTATGAATATCGCATTCTGCACCGTATGAGCAAAACGGGTATTCGGCGCGGCCTTTCCCTGCTCTTGGCGATTCTGACCATGCTCGGTATCATCGCCCTTCTGCTTGTCATGGTCATTCCCGAGCTTTTGGACAGCATCAAGCAGCTGGCAGGCAATTATCAATCCCTTCTGGATTCTCTTCTGACGTACGTGCAGAACATCATCAATGACCTTGCCGTGCAATTCAACTTGGGTAACGACGTCATCCAGGACGTACAGCAGCTTAAAAATATGTTCTTTAACTTCCTCGGTGAAGGCGATGACCTGATGGAAAAGATCGTCAACTTCATCAATGAAAAGAACATCGTTGGCGGTGTCGGCAACGTCGTGATCGGTGTAGTCAGTACCTTCTTTGACATCATTCTGGGTATCATCATCGCCATCTATATCCTCTCCTCCAAGGAAAAGCGCATCGCGCAGATCCGCAAGTTCCGTACGGCCGTCTTCAACGATAAGCAAAATGATAAGATCACCGAGATCGTAGATCTCATCAGCCACACCTTCAGCGGTTACGTGTTCGGTGTGCTCATCGACGCTGTGGTCGTCGGCATTTTCACCTTCATCATGCTCTCGATCTTTGAGGTCTGCCCCTACAATCTCCTGATCGCGACCCTTTGTGCCGTAACCAATATCATTCCCGTATTCGGTCCCTTCATCGGTGCCATCCCTTCGGCCTTTATCGTCTTGATCTCCAACCCCTCTAAGTTCTTCCTGTTTATCCTGTTGATCCTCATCATTCAGCAGGTAGACGGCAACCTGCTCTGCCCCAAGATCCAAGGTGACAATACAGGTATCAGCTCTCTGGCGGTTTTGATCACCATCACCGTCGCGGGAAGCCAATGGGGATTTGTCGGTCTCGTCTTGGGTGTACCCATCTGTGCCGTGATCATTGAGCTCATCAAGCGTTTCCTCGACAATCGTCTGGAAGCTATGGGAGCGCCTACCGACACGGTCGCGTATTATCCGTCGGATGCATTGGGCAACGCGGAAAAGGACGTGCACTACGAGCACGCCGGACTGCTATACAAATTCGAGCACAGCTCTCTCAAGCCTAAGGTTGAAAAGCTGAAAGCCAAAGCGCTTCGCATCATGGGCTACAAGGGAACTTCCTCGGGAAAGAAGAAAAAGAACCAAACGCCCCCCACCTCCCCCGAAAATACGTCCGAAGAACCGCCTCATGACGAGGCGTCTCAGGACTGATAAAAACGAAACGGCCATGTGGGAAACCCTGCATGGCCGTGTATTATAAAAGGAGAAAACCATGTCTGACATGAACAAAACCTACGGCGATATTTCTGTTGAAACCGCCCACATCTTTCCCATCATCAAAAAATGGCTCTATTCCGAGAAGGATATTTTCCTGCGCGAGATCGTATCCAACGCGCAGGATGCCATTACCAAGCACAAGCGTCTCGTCTCCCTCGGCCAAACCGAAGATGACGAAACCGCTTACCGCATCACCGTGACCCTCGACAAAACCGACAAAACCCTGTCTGTCAGCGACAACGGCATCGGCATGAGTGAAGATGAGCTTCTTCGCTATCTCGGAAACATTGCGCTGTCGGGCGCTTTGGAATTCATTCAAAAATACGAAGGTGAGAACGCCGAGGACAACAAAAACGGTATCATCGGCCATTTCGGTCTCGGATTCTATTCCGCCTTCATGGTGGCCGACACCGTAGAAGTCATCACCAAGTCCTATACCGACACCCCAGCCGTGCGTTGGGTCTGTAAGGCCGACGGCTCCTACGAGCTTTCCACCGCCGAGCGCGACAGCAAGGGTACAACCGTCATCCTGCACGTCACCGACGAGGAGGCCGCTTATCTGGACGCGTTCAAAATTCGGGATATGCTGGACAAGTACTGTTCCTTCATGCCCACCGAGATCTATTTTGAGGATGCATCCGCCGAGGATAAGGATGACGGTGCCGGAGCCTCCGAAGAAAAGCCCGTCAACGACACCTTCCCCCTGTGGCAAAAGCTCCCCTCGGAGTGCACTCCTGAGGAATACAAGGACTTCTACCGCAAGGTGTTCCGCGATTTCCGCGAGCCCCTGTTCTGGATCCACATCAACGCGGACTATCCCTTGAACTTCAAGGGTATTCTGTATTTCCCCAGACTCAACAACCAGTATGAGTCCATCGAAGGGCAGGTCAAGCTGTATTACAACCAGGTCTTTGTGGCCGACAATATCAAAGAGGTCATTCCCGAATATCTCCTGATGCTGCGAGGCGTTCTGGATTGCCCTCAGCTTCCCCTGAACGTTTCCCGTTCTTATCTGCAGAACAACACCTACGTTGCCAAGGTCGCCGCGCACATCGTCAAAAAGGTAGCCGACAAGCTGAACGCTCTGTGCGAAAACGAGCGCGAGACCTATGAGGGCGTGTGGGACAGCATTCGTCCTTTCGTGGAATACGCCTGTATGCGGGATCGCAAATTCTATGACCGCGCCAAGGATTCCGTGCTCCTCCATCTCACAAACGGAAGCTACGTCACCGTTGCAGCATATCTGGAATCCGCCAAGGAAAAGCATGAAAACACGGTGTATTACACCACCGACCGTGAGCAGCAAGCCAGGTACGTTTCCCTCTTTGAAGATCAAGGCATTTCCATTGCCATCATGGAGCAGCTCATCGATACCCAATTCGTGCAAATGCTGGAAAGCTATGACCAGACGGTCAAATATCTCCGCATTGATGCCGACGTAGCAACTGCATTGACCGAGGAAAACGACGACACAACTGACAACGAAGTCCTGACCGCACTGTTCCGCAAGGTCAGCGGTAAAGAGGATCTTGAGGTCAAATACCGCTCCTTCAAGGATGCGACCCTTCCCGCAGTGCTGACGGTTTCCGAAGAATCCCGCCGTATGGAAGAAATGATGAAAATGTACGCTATGCAATCGGGCGGTGAGGCTCCTGACTTCCCCATAGCCTACAATATGACGGTCAACAACGCCTCTCCCTTGATCGCAAGGCTCAATACCCTTGCCTCCGACGAGCCCACCAAGGCCGAGATGATGGCAAGCATGATCTATCGCCTTTCCATGCTATCCCAGCGCAAGCTCAGCGCAGAAGAGTTGAGTGCATTCCTCTCGGAGTGCTTTGCGCTTCTCGGAACACTTTGATGCATGAGCTACCTGAACACAGACGTCCCCGAGCTGAAGGGCTATGACACAGGCACGGTTCTCGGGAACATAGAGCTTCTGGAAGCACGTACGGAAACCGCGATGGAGGCCGTCCTCTGCGAGCTTTCCGAGCTTGCAGAAGCAATCATACGGGATGCCTCAGGAGATCCCGATACGGTTTTCAGTATTCTGCTCTCTTTGCGAGGACAGCAAGGAGAAGAAGAAGACCCACCCTTGCGCAATGCGAATCTTTTATACCAAAGTCTTCCGCCCCTGCGCGGTATGACCAAGCATCTCGGACTGCATGAGCGCCTTTTTCTGTATCATCTGATCTTAAAAAAGCTCCCCGCGCTCCCCGTTTGGGGAGATCACCGAGAGATCCCCTCACTCCCATCGGACGCCCAAGGCCGAATCGCTTACATGGCAGGATCCTTAGCTAATAAGGCTTATATGCGCTTTTCAGACCATATTCCCGGTTGCCGCGCAGCAATATTCCATAGCTTTGCGGATGCCTGCGAGGAGGTTCGGAGTGGGCTGTGCCAATACTGTATTCTCCCTCTGGAGAGCTCCTCCGAGGGCAAGCTGATGGGATTTTTCAAGCTGATGCTCAAGTATTCCTTGCAGATCATCGCCGTATGTGACGTTAAAGTTACGGGTGGAGTATCAGAAAAAGTTACACGCATGGGGCTTTTGCGGCTTGCTACAGGCGAAAACAAGGCACTTTTGTCCCCGATTGTCGGAGACACGCCGTCCGATCGTTATCTGGAGCTTCTGCACGTAACCGCCGTACCAAGCTACAGCGAGATCATGGCGGCCGCTGATTTTTGCGGTCTTTCCCTCCGAAGGACGGACACGATTCCGACCGAAAGCGCCCATTTCTTGCGCTCCAAAGATCCGTGGAACGCAGACATAGCTTCAACCTCTACGCTTCCGCTGTTTTCCGGCATTTGGGAGGTCTCCTCTGCTCATCTCGAGGTGTTTTTGCTGTTTTTGACATTGGAAGCCCCCGAAAATCCCATGCTCGGCCTATATCCATCGGTATCGTAAACCATCCCATGGAAAAAGTAGCAAATTACGAAAGGAATCCATATGGAACATTTTTCTTACACACCCAAGGGCGTATGCTCCCGAAAAATCGAATTTGACATTGAAGACGGTATCATCCGCAAGGTCGTCTTTAGCGGCGGCTGTGCCGGTAACACACAGGGCGTTGCTTCCCTGCTCGTCGGCATGACGGTTGACGAGGCTATTTCCCGTCTGGAGGGCATTCGTTGCGGATTTAAGCCCACATCTTGCCCCGATCAGGTCGCAAAGGCGCTGAAAACCTATCAGGCCGAGGCGTAAGATACATCAAAAACGCTCCGAGACATAACGTCTCGGAGCGTTTTTCGCGTGTATCTGATTCCGTAGGTTTTCGTCCCGTGGGTTATCAAAGAGGATCTTCCCCAAACAGCGGATACGACATCTTGCTGATTCCCTCCCACAGCGGCAGGTCGATCACGCCGTGCAGGGGCGCATAAATTCCTCCCAGACATCCAATCGGCATCCTTGCCGCCAGATCGCGAAGCTTTTGCGCTGTGGAGGCCTCGTGTGCGCAAAGCGGCAGAGGATACATATAGTATCCACTCCGCATGGTATCCACCGTGGGAACATCCGACACAGTCACAAGGGCGGGCAGCGTATGGCAAGCGTGCAAATATGAGATCAACGCCGTGCTGACCTGCGGTTGCGGGTCAAGGAGGGTCATGGTCCATCCGCGGCGCAAGCATTCTCCTCCCAGCATACGGACAGTCTGAAACAGGACAAGGCTCCGTTCCCTCTCCTCCAAATGTTCTCCCTTTTGCAAGCGAAGCATCGCTTGTGCGGGTGTATACGGATTGGGCTTGACAAAATGGGCTTCCTCCGCCATATTGATCGCAACACCGCGGCATCCGCGCGCGGCGAGGGTGTCAAGATAGGCCGTCATTCCCTCGGTGGCATCGTTCAGCGCATTGTGCGGCGTGATCTGCCGCGTGACGCTCTTTTCCCACAGCGTATCCAATGCCGCACGGGGGATATGCAAGCAAAGAGAGATCCCACCGTCAACCATGTCCCTCTGCGGCATCTGTTCAAACTGCACAGGTGTCAGCAGACAAGTCATGCGGTCGATACCAAACAGGCGGGACAAATCCGACACCGACGGCTGTATTTCCATCAAGGATTTCGCAACGGCTTGCCAAATTTCAGGCAGAGAGGCGATAGACAAAGGAAAACCGTGTCCCGTTAAACGGAGAATTACCTCTTGCACGGCGCTGACATAGGGGTGTCCCATCCAAAGCGAAAACACGCGAAATAATGCCTCGGCTTTATCATAATCCGATGCGCCACCTGTCACGTAAGCTTCGTCCACCCCCGACATCCGCATCATATCCGAAAGCCCCGAGTGCTGTCCGATGCCCAAAAGCTCGGTAAGATTGGAAACCCTTCTGCGTTCAAGGAAGGCGCTTCCCTCAACATATGCGTGTGCACCGATATATGTCATCGCGCGACCTCCGTTTGCGTCTGTGAATTTCGTATGCTTTTGTATTGGTCACCTCTATTGTTTGTATCAATCATCCTGCTTCTTTTTGCGCAGGAGAACCAAAGCACCGGCGGAAACGACCAGCAGGCTCAAGGGAATTGCCGCAACCGACGCACCGCACTCAAAGGCCATGTATTCACCGTCATCATCCTCATCCTCGTCCTCGTCATCATCCTCGTCTTCGTCCTTCTTGGAGGGCTTTTTCTTTTTGGTAGAGGCTTCGGTTTCCTCATCGCTACCCATTTCGGTGTCTGTGGGGCTTTGGGGGGTAACGGTTTCCCCAGGCATATTGGATTCGCCCTCACTTCCCTCAGGAATTTTTTCTGTCTCTACCATAGGGGGCTCGGTCGGATATTCGGTTTCGGGCTTTTCCATAGGCGGCTCGGTCGGATATTCGGTTTCGGGCTCTTCTATGGGAGGCTCGGTCGGATATTCGGTTTCAGGCTCTTCTATGGGAGGCTCGGTCGGATATTCGGTTTCAGGGTAAATAGCGCCGCAGGCCTGCAAATAGCTTTCACCGTACATCACGGCTTCCTCTACCGAACGGAAAATACCCGCATAATGGAAGAAAAAGTAGTTGTTTTGGGGCTTACCCGAGAGATCGCAGAATGCGTCAAAGCGCAAGCCGTGGATACGGCCGCTCCAATTACGCTCAAAGCTCCAATTGTCAAGTATTTGTCGCAGATCCAACGTAATAAGATAGTATTCTTCTTTTTCACCGTATAACATGGACGTATCATCGTATATCGAATACTCTACCTTTCGCACGTCATCCGCCTGCATATATTCTCCCGCGCAATAGCGAACAACGCCATCCGTCAAAAGATAATTCGGATCCTCCACCAAAAAGGAGATCACGGGGAAATCCTGCGCCTCAAAGGAAATTTGTCGATCGATATTCCATGTAAAATAGCTTGCCTGATTCGTTGGTTGAATGCGGAAGCTACCGTCACTTTCCGCCTCCAGATTCACTCCTTGCGCGGGGATATCTCCACGGTAGGAGCTCTGGTGCGCATCAAACAGCAAGCAGGGCTCGCCGAAAGGAACCATATCGGGATCCATCGTAGGGGCAAACACGTTCGGATTCGCCTCCGGCTCTTTACATTCATCCCCGGCGGGTACCGTGGCATCCCACTCACTCGTGCCAAACTTCAGAATGGTAGCCTCCAGATTGCTGTCAGACACACCGGTATGGAAGGTCACGCCGATATAATATTCACCGTCAGGATTCAGATCCTCCAGGTGCTTCGTAATATTCTGACTTCCCCGAACGGAAACGCCGCAAACCGCAATATCGTAGTTCGAGCCGTCCCAGGTGATTTCGAACGTATAAATCTCTCGACCTTCGCCATCTATCCTGGGGATGATCGAAACATCGCCCTGATGCCAGAACGGATAGTTTCCCCCGCTGGAGGAAATAAAGCTTTGCGCGGCGCCGGCGCCTCCATATCCGGGCGTGCGGCAAAGAGACATCCAGCCCTGGCCATAGTCAGTGGTGTTACCGGGCGCGATATTCTGGCTGTCCCAGATCGAGAAGCAGATCCAATGATCGGACATTCCGTTTACGCCGGCGTAAGCATAATCGTCTACACGAAGCTCCATGTAAACGCCGTCCTTTACGGAAACAGGGTCTTTCGTCTGGATGGTGCCGAAGGGTGTGCAATCGGTGTAATCCGCAGAGATCATGTGAAGGCCGTCCTCGGTATACTCATAGCCGGGAGCCGGGGTATAGAATTCCAAGTCGTCATAGTCGTCGGCGTTCCGATAGGTCGTCCAGGCGTTGTCATGATTGACCGCATGAACGGGAACAGAGATCACAGGGATCATGGAAAGCAACATAACTGAACACAGGACAAGTGCCAACAGTTTTCTTGTTTTCATGGTTTTAAAGCTCCTTTATTTTTTCAATACCTTATTATTATATCATATAATCATACCGTTGTCAAGGAAAGTGACGAAAAACCCCCGATGCCGAAGCATCGGGGGTAATCTTCATATGTTTGCTCTTAAAAAGCAGGAATTAGTCCTTCTTCTTCAGAACAACTGCAGCTGCAGCTGCGGACAGGAGAACTGCCACGGAGCCGAGAACGGTTGCGCCGCAACCGGACTTCTCTTCTTCGGTGGACTCTTCTGCCTTCTCAGACTTGCTCTCAGCAGCAGAACCGGATTCAGCAGCGGAACCGGACTCAGCGGGAGTGGACTCAGAGCCGGACTCAACGGGAGTGGAGTCAGCGGGAGTAGACTCGGAACCGGACTCAACAGGAGTGGAGTCACCGGGCTCGTTGCTGTCATCACCGGGCTCAACAGGATCACCGGGAATGGGATCAGTTACATCACCTTCACCAACGATACCTGCTTCTACAGCGTATGCGTTTGCATAGATAGCAGCTTCCTCAACAGAGCGGAAGATACCTGCGTACTGAATGAAGAAGTAGTCAAACTCGGGATCGCCCATGGTGTACATAGAACCATAGTCAAAGCGCAGGTTGTTGATACGGCCGGTCCAAGCCTCTGCGAACATCTCTTCGCCGAGGTACTCGCGCAGGTCGATGATCACGCACTTGTAGTACTCATCCTCGTCGTAAACAATGACGTTGTTGTCATAGTTCTCGTCGTAGATGGAATAGTTGAAGATGTGCACGTCGTCAGCAGCCATGACGTTACCTGCAGCATAACGCAGCGTGCAGGACTCGAAGATTTCGTTGGGGTCATGGTAGAAGACAGCAATAACAGGGAAATCGGCAGCCTCATAGGACAGGGTTCTCTTCATGCCCCAAGTGTGGAAGCCGGGCAGGGAGTGTACGTCAATTCTAATGGCGTTGTCACCCTGAGCGGTCAGGGTCATACCCTGAGTACCCATGCTGCTGATCTTGCAGGAGGTCTCCTGAGCGTCGAGCAGCAGGCAAGGCTTGTTAGCCTCGATGGTGTTGGAATCGATAATGTCAACAGGAACAGAAGGATTTTCCTCGGGCTTTGCAGAGTCGTTACCGACAGGAGTCTCAGCGGTGTCCTTGCTGGTACCGAACTTCAGCATGGTAGCCTCGATGGGCTGAGCAGCAGCACCGGAGTGGAAGGTAACGCCAACGTAGAACTCGCCGTTAGGATTGACCTCATTCAGGTGAGATGCGATGTTAGCAGCACCCTGAACAGCAACGCCGCAGATGGCGATGTTGTAGTTGGAGCCGTCCCAAACAACTTCGAAGGTGTAGATTTCCTTGCCGTTCTCGTCGAGCTCAGGGGTGATGGAAACGTCACCCTGATAGCCAAAGGTACCGTTACCGGCGCTCTTGGAAACGAAGCTCTGTGCAGAGCCGCCGCCACCCTCACCGGGAGTACGAACGAGTGCCAGCCAACCCTGGCCGTACTCGGTGGTGTTACCGGGAGCGATCTTCGCGCTGTCCCACAGGGAGAAGCAGATCCAGTGGTCGTCGGTGCCCTTTTCGCCACCGTAGGGGTACTGGTCTACACGGAGCTCCATGTAAACGCCGTCCTTTACGGAAACGGGCTCCTTAGACTGGATGGTACCGAAGGGGGTATGACCGGTGTAGTCTGCGGAGATCATGTGGAAGCCCTCATCGGTGTACTCATAACCGGGGGCAGGGCAATAGCTGGGCTCTTCGCCTTCGTCAGGCTCTTTGTATCCGCCTGCGGAACGCCAAGTGGTCCAGTCACCGGGCACGTTGGCCGCGGAAGTGGTGATTGCCATTACGGGGATCATGGAAACGATCATCATAAGGGCAACGATCAGTGCAAGCACTTTCTTCATGGTGTTTTCTCTCCTTTTAGAATAAAATTGGGGTAAATCGCGCCTATTTTCACTTAGGCGCTTGCGATAATATTATAGCATACTTTCAAAGAATTGTAAATCGTCCGATTGCACAAATTTTGCTTTAAATTATGTCGCCATTTACCAAATCCGAATATGTCTTCACAGAGCCGTCACGCGCCTCGCCTCCCTGCGAAATCCTCCGTCACAAACAGACAGCCCCCGCTCACAAACGAGCGGGGGCTGCATTTTTAATCAACCGATATTAAGTAGCCGAATTCATCAGTCCTTCTTCTTCAGAACGACGGCAGCAGCTGCTGCGGACAGGAGTACGGCAACGGAACCGAGAACGGTTGCACCGCAACCGGACTTCTCTTCCTCGGTTTCAGCAGCGGAATCAGCGGCACTACCGGATTCAGCAGAACCTGCGTTCTCAGAATCAGCGGAGCCGGCGGGCTCAGAACCGGTGGGCTCGGAACCGGTGGGCTCAGAACCGGTGGGCTCAGAACCTGCGGGGTCAGAACCGACAGGCTCGGAAGCGTTATCGGAATCAGCAGGCTCGGACTCGGTGGTTTCCGAGGGGGTCAGATTCAGGCTTGCAGCATATGCATCCTGGTATGCGTTAGCTTCCTCTACGGAGCGGAAGATACCTGCATAGTGGAAGATGAAGTAATCGTTCTCGGCGTCACCCTCGAGGTACATATTTTCGTAGTCGAAACGCAGAGAGTTGATACGACCGGTCCAACCCTCGGCAAACTCTTCCTCGGTGAGCATTTCTCTCATGTCGATGGTCATGAAAGCATACTCCTCGCCATCACCCCAGTATCTGGTACCGTCGTCATAAGAAGCATAGCGCACGATGTGAGCACCGTCAGCGGTCAGATTATCGCCTGCGCAATAATACAGGAGGCAGCTATCGGTTACTTCGTTGGGATCCTGTACGAAAATACCGATTACAGGGAAGTCTGCTGCATCATAGGAGAGAGAGTTTCTCATACCCCAAGTGAAGTAAGCATTTCCAACCTCGGGGAGAATCTTAAGAGAATTGTCACCCTGAGGAACGATGGTCATACCCGATACGGGAAGGTCACCGGAATAAGAGGTCTTGGTAGCATCAAGCAGGAGGCAAGGCTGGTTGGCAGGGATAGAATCAGCCTCAGCAATGGGAGCCTTTACGTTGATGTTCTCCTCGGGGAGCTCGGAGTCGTTACCGACAGGGGTTTCTGCGGTATCCTTGCTGGTACCGAACTTCAGCATAGTAGCCTCCAGGGGGGCGCCGGCAGCACCGGTATGGAAGGATACGCCGATGTAGAACTCGCCGTTGGGATCCAGGGAGTTGAGGTGTGTGGTGATGTCAGCGGAACCGTTGGCAACAACACCGCAGATCGCGATGGTGTAGTTGGTGCCGTCCCAAGAGATTTCAAGGGTGTAGGTTTCCTTGCCGTTTTCGTCAACGGGAGGAGTTACAGCAACGTCACCCTTGTGTCCCCAACCGGTGGGGCCGTCAGCAACGGTAAAGCTCTGCAGCGTACCGGCGCCACCCTGACCGGGGGTACGGAGAAGGCTCTGCCAACCCTGGCCGTAGCCGTCGTTGGTATTACCGGGCTCAACCTTCTTGCTGTCCATGATGCTGAAGCAGATCCAGTGGTCGTCGGTGCCTTTTTCGCCACCGTAAGCGAACTGGTCAATACGGAGCTCCATGTATACGCCGTCCTTGAGGGAAACCTTATCCTTGGACTGGATGGTACCGGAGGGGGTGATACCCGTATAGTCGGCAGAAGTCATGTGGAAGCCCTCGTCGGTGTACTCATAACCGGGAGCAGGGGTGTAGGAAAGCTCTTCACCGGGCTCGGGCTCCTTGTAACCACCGCTGAAGCGGTAGGTCGTCCAGTCGCCGGGCACGTTAGCGGCAGAAGTGGTGATTGCCATTACGGGGATCATGGAAACGATCATCATAAGGGCAACGATCAGTGCAAGCACTTTCTTCATAATGTTTTTCTCCTTTTCATTTGAGATGTTGCGCGTCCCATTCAAGGGCGTGTACATAATATATTTTATCACATTTTCGAGACAATGTAAATCGTCCGAATTCACAAATCTTCCGGCCCTTAATCGAGCAATATGCCTAAAGAGAAGCCTTCTTGCTTGTAGATTTCCACAAAAAAAGCAGCCCCCACCCATATGAGCGGAGGCTGTTGTTTACATTTAAGCGATCAACGCTCAGTCCTTCTTTTTCAGAGCGACAAGAGCGGCAGCCGCGGACAGAAGTACGACGGCAGAGCCGAACAGCGTTGCACCGCAACCGGATTTTTCATCAGTGGAGGAGGCTTCGCTTTGAGCGGCATTGTTTTCGGAAGTCGCCGCTTCGCTGACACTCTCCTGAGAAGATCCGACGGGGTCAGACTCCGCAGGCTGAGATTCTGCGGGCGTGGAATCGGCGGGCTCAGAATCGGCAGATTCGGAACCGACAGAATCAGAAGCTCCCTCTTCGATGACACCGTTTTCGAGAGCCCACGCCTCGGTATAAGCCTGAGCCTCCTCGGCAGAACGGAACACACCTGCCCAACAAATGTCAAAGGTCGCGGAATCTGCTTCCGAAACGTCCAACTCGTTGAAGTCAAAACGGATGGAGTTGACACGGCCTTCCCATGCGTCGGTCAGGTCGATCAGGGTCATATTGTAAAACTCTTCTTCGGTCTCATATTCGATGGAGCCCCCATCCCAAAGCCCCCAGGAGATCATGTGATCTGCATCGGCAGACAGCGTATCACCTGCGCTATAGTAGCAGATACCGCCCGAGCTGTCATAGCTGCGGAGCATGATGGCGATCACGGGGAAATCCTTGGCATCGTAGGACAGATTCTTCTTGATGTTCCAGATGCAGTTTATGTTGCCCGCAGTTGCCACGATACGGAAGGCATTATCACCCAAGGCGGTTGCCTCATAATTCGCGCCGACAGGAGCATTGTACAGGGTTGCATCATAGAGCAATGCGGGCTTGTTGGCCTCTACGGTAGAGGGATCCTCGATCTCAGCGATGATATTGATGTTAGGCTCGGGATCCTTTTTGTCCGTACCCATGGGTGTGATGGCATCTGCCTTGTTGGCGCCGAACTTCAAAATGGTCATGTTGGCAACGCTTGCCTGCTTGGTGGAGTACATGACAAGGCCGATGTGGAAGTCACCGTTGGCATCCAGCTCCTGCAAAAGCGATGTGATGGCAGCACCGTCGGGGACAAGCACACCGCAAATGTAGATGTTATAATTCGCACCGTCCCAAACGACCTCCATGGTATAGTGCTCCTTGCCGTCGTCGTCCACGTTGGGTACAATATTGGTACCGGTCAGGCTTTTGAAGTAGCCGGCATCATTTTCGCTCTTCTTAAGGGTGATGGAATTGTCAAGGCGACCTTCTCCGCCGTTGCCGGGCATACGGGCCATACCCAGCCAGCCGGAGCCGTAGTTGGTGTTGGCGGGTGCAATCTCGGTAGAGCTCCAGATGGCAAAGCCGATCCAGTGATCTGCCTCATACGCATACTCATCCACGCGCATCTCGACATAAATACCGTCTTTTACAGACTGCTTGTCCTTGGTGATGACGTTATAGTAAGGGGAGGTATTGGTATGATCGGCGGAAATGGTATGAAAACCCTCTTCGCTGTACATATATCCGGGAGCGGGTCTGTAACCGTCCTCCTCATGGGCAGGGGTATACTCTTCACCGTTACGGAAGGTATCCCAGTCACCCTCTGCAGCTGCAGAAGCAGTCAGCGTCACCGCAGGGATCATGGAAAGCACCATGACAGCGGAAATGAGCACCGCTAAAATTTTTCTCAGATTCATATGTTTCTCCTTTCGCGTCGGGCAAATATCCCGATCTACGTTATCATTATATCACAAATGAAGCCATTTGGAAATGGTGATAATCACATTTTTCGTCTTCGGGAAATGGTCAAATTGACGAAAAAATCTCTTAGGATCAGGCATTTCCCTTTCCGTCGCTGTACAGAAGCTCGTAGTAATAAACAGGCAGAGCGCTCCAGCCATGGCAAAGGCTACCGGCATCGGCAAAGTCAGAAGCACCAATGATGGTCTCCCAGAAGGTGGTAGCCCCACCGCGAAGCATATAGAGATAGTCTCGATCCAGCTCGGCAAGGATCACAGGTGCGTACTTTTCCTTATCCACTGCCAGAAGCGCGTCGAAGCGGAAGGCGTTCATGGACAGGGTGTTGGGAACCAGTTCAATGCCCACCTCGGTCTTCCCGTTGGTTGCCATGGCCTGTAGCATCACGGCAGTATCCACGCCCTCAGCGGCACCGCAAAGCATAGCCAAGGACTGGGTCAGCACGGTGTACCATCCGCGATGGATGGTGGCAAAGGACTCAAAGAGCCGAGTCTCGGGGTTATAGAAGAAATCGGCGATGGCGGTATTGAGTTTCTTCACACGCGCACGAAGATCGGCGGCGTAGTCATCCTTCCCCAGCGCGTCGCAGATCTTGGCCAGCGCTTGCATCGCCAAGGAATAGAAGCAGTTGATGGGGCACTCCAGCTGTTTATCGACCGTAGCGAAGTGACCGTTCATGGTCGCAGACCATTCATAGAAGTTCCAGTAGTCATTCTTGCCGGTAGGACCCTTACCGTAGAAATTTTCGATCACTCCCTCGGGCTGGATCTTTTTGTGGAAGGTGTTGATGATGGTGTCCAATTGATCGAAATATTCTGCGGCCAGTGAAGTATCACCCGAATAACGGATGTATTCCTCCATCTGCACAAAGTACATACAGGAGAACGCGGGGATGGGGAAATCCTTTCCTGCGGGGTAGCAGAGCATGAGCAGGCCGTCAGGGCGCACACCGTGAGCGATGAGCTCCAGCGACGCGCGGGCGGCACGGGTCTCCCCAAAGGCATAGTATCCGCAGAGCATCTGGTTGCGGGAGTCCATGGTGTAGAGCGCCTGCTCGCGCCAAGGACAGTCCTCGTAATGCTCGTGGTGACAATGGATCAGCGTGTTCTCACAAACCCTATAGATGGTATCGCGGAGCAGGTTGCCCGACTGATAGTCCTTGACATTGAAGGGATAAACGGTGGGACGGATGCCTGCGTAATGCACCGTGACCTCATGGGCGTGAACAAAGAACTGCAGATAGCGGCAACCGAAGCGGCGGAAAGTGTGAAGATACTGATTTCTTCCCTTCTTCAGGTAGAGATCGCAAAAGAAACCGCGGATGGAGGTGCGGCATCGGCCGTCGTAGAGATGCTCGCCAAAGCCCACGTCCACCTGACAGTCGTGGGGAACTTCAAAGTCAATATCCAGGAAGCCTGCGGTCTCCTCGTACAGATCAATGATGAAGTAGATACCCGTCTGATCCTTGTCCTTCTCGCCAAGAGCCAAGCGGGTGGGGGTTGTCATTTTGATGTCGCCTTCCTTGCGAAGCTCTCCGAAGAAACGGTAGGACAGGGGCGCATACTGCATATTGACGTGGGGATGCGGTGTGGGGTCGGTATAGGTAAAAGCACCCGTACCGAAGAACTGTCCCTGCATCCGAGGCTCCAGCACCAGCTTCTCATTGGGGCGGATCCGGAAATCGGTGGAGATGGTGGGGACAAGGCGGCTCTCTGCAAAGCCCACGGGGGTATAGTCGGGGGCGCGGAAGCCGTCATAGCCCTTGATATCGTAATGATAGGTCGGGCCGAGCTGACCCGAGATCAAATCTCCCTTGCCCGAGACATAGTCGAGCGAGAGACGTGAGAGGGTCTTTTCGCTTGTGTAGTCAAGAACCGCACCTGTCTCATCGGAGATCTCGTAAATGAGTCCTGCCTCGCCATTTTGATAGGTCTGAGAGTCGATACCGTAGTACCAGACCGTAACGGCAACACGGTTATGGCCGTCCTTGACAAAGTCGGTGATATCCACGCGGTCGTAAATCTTATATGTGGGGTAATCGGCATACTGTCCGAAGGCGGCCAGTTCTCCGTTCAGCCAGACGGTATAGTTGGAGTCCGAGGCAATGGAGATGCAGTAGCGCTTGCCCTCGGTCTTGGATGTATCAAAAGCGGAAATAAAATCGGCAAATTCATCAATGCCGGGGGTTTCCTTGCGCCAGATCCATGCGGCGCGGGTGAAGGGAGTGGACATGATGGTACCTTCCTTTATGATTTTTTGTTTGTGAAAAAACGATAAGTTGTTGTTTGTCGCTGTGCGGCCAGCCAACGCTCGCGTGGCACTCTCCAAGGCGAGGGTGCATCACCCGATGGGCAGAAGAATGGTAAATTGCTGTTTAGCGTAGTAAGCTCGCGCCGCAAGGCGCATATCGAGCCGCCTTGCGGCATATCGAACCGCGAAGGTCATGCCGAGCGGTATATCGAGCATCTCGGGAGAAACCGAGATGCATATCGATGAAAAAACTTGAGTCGATATACGCCTTCGGCGTTCGATATGTGCGTCGATTCCCTCCGCACTCGATATTCCGAGCGGGCGATGCCCGCATCGGATCGATAT
>JAGASP010000103.1 GCA_017621695.1 Clostridia bacterium | reverse complement strand
CCGTAGGGGAGGCCCTGTGTGGCCTCCCGCCAAAAAGATTGTTGACCCACAAGGGTTTTGTCGATGTCGGGACGACGGGCGACCACATAGGGTCGCCCCTACGGGTTTTCGTTAATTCTCCGCTAAACAACAATTTACCGCTAAACTTCCCATCGGGTGATATACCGCCGCCACGGATGGTGTTACGCGAGTCAAAGCCCTATTGGCGACAGGCAAATGGTCGCTGGTGGCGCCGCGCGGTGGCAAATTGCTTTTAGCCGATACCTCGCGAGGCGGATGTGCTTTATTCACACAGCGCTTTTCTTAAATTCTCCAAATTATCCTTCATTACGTCGATGTAGGAAAGCCCCGCAGAGAACTCCTCTTCGGTTACGACCTGATAGGAGTGCAAGAGAAGGATCTCGGCGCCTGTCTCCTTGGCCACGGTCTCGGCTACCTTGCGGTCAGAGCCGTCTATGACAAAAATATACGGAAGCTCCAACGATCTGACGGTCTCGATCAGCTCGGCCTGGGTAGCGAAGGAGGCCTCGGTCTCAGAGGAGCAGCCGGGGAAGGCTGCGTGACAGGTCAGGTCATAATCCTGCATAAGATGCGCGAAGGGATAGCGGTCGGCGATCAGAAGATCTTTGCGCTTGGCGGAGGCTACCATATCGGTGTATTGATTGTCCAAGCTGGCCAACTCAGCGCAGTATGCGTCCCGCTTTTGCGCAATGCCCGCCGTCAATTCGGCATTGACGTCCTTGGTGATCTCCATGGCGGCATCGGCTATCGCATGGGCGATTTTTTGTGCGTTTTTGAGAGAGACCCAAACATGCTCGTCGGTGAGCTCGCTGTGGTCAAGGTCGCAATCATCGCCGTGATCGTGATGCTCTCCGGCTATACCGCAGACCTCCATCATCTTTACCTGACGGACATCCTTGCTGCCGGAGGAAGACAAGGCGCTCGTGAGCCAAGTTTCAGCGGTATCTCCCACGGAAACCACCAAATCAGCGCCGGCAAGGGTGATGATATCACTTGCCGAGGGCTCATAGCTGTGCATATCCTGTCCGGGACGGCCCAGCAGAATGACTTGGATGACCGCACCGTGGCTGTCATCCTCGGGAATGATCGCCTCAGAGGCCAGCTCCCAAGCGGCAACATTGGTGCAGACCACGATCAAGTCGCCCTCGTTGGCGGGGGGAAGTTCGCCGTCGGAGCAGGCGATCAGCCCGCCGCACAAAAGGGCGAGGCAGAGACAGAGGGATATGATGCGAAATATGGGTTGTTTTGACATGACGGTTCCTTTCATTCGTGCTTGTGTCCGCAGGGGCACAGAGGGATGGTGACGGGCAGATGCTCTTCTTTGTGACAGGCGGCGCAAAGCCCGTACAAAATGGAGCGGCCGCGATCGATGCAAAAATGATGGTCGGCGCTGATGTGGGCGAGGAGCTGGTCGCTGATGACGCAATCCAGATGCTCCAGCTTGCCGCAGGCCAGGCATTTCAGGTGAAAATGGTGGGAGCAAGCGCCGCAGGCAACGTATTGATAGACGTAAGACGCTTGGGTGTCGTCGCGGAACTTGCGGACGGTGCCCTCCTCGATGAGCGCCGCCAAACGGCGATAAAGAGAGCTTTTGCCGCCTCCTTTGCCCGTATATGCGTCGGGATAGGCCTCGGTCAGCGCGGCGTGCAGCTCGTCGACCGTATATTGGGTATCGGGATGACTCGAAAAGAAGGAAATCAGCTGTGTCTTTCCCGTGGTTTTGTAGGTAGTTGCCATGATGTTTCCTTTCCTGAAAAAGAAATCGATTCAGTATACCATATTTTTTCTCTTGTGTCAATAGATTTGAGAATGATTCTCAAATTAGGGCGTAAAAAATATCCCCGTCGCCTTACAGATCGAAAGGCAGACGGGGATTTTGGATCATCCGTAGAATTTGTGATTCCCGATGGTCATGATGTAGGGTCTCGTCGCAGAGATCCATGCGCCAGAGGTCAGGGAAGGGTTAAAAAAGTACAGGATGCGGCTCGACATGGAATAGCCTTCCAGACAGATCTTGGCGGCCATGACGGCAGCTTCCGAAGGGGTTTGGTAGATGGTGCCGTTGGCGACGGGAGAAAACTGCACCCCGTATTTTTTGTCAAAGATCACGTCCTTGACGGTATTCGGGAATGCGGCGCTTCGGGTTCGGTTGAGCACCACGTTGCCGACAGCGATCTGTCCCGCAAGAGGCTCACCCTTGGCCTCGGCCGAGATGATACGGGAAAGCCAGTAGAGGTCGGTGCTGTTGTAATATGCCGAGGCGTGAGGGACGGAGGAAGGATTCCCCGAGGTCACGTAGGCCTCGTAATAGCCTTTTTTGATATATACGTCGGCGTCCAAGGCCTTGGACATGGCCGTGATGGGAACAAAGATCCAACCGCCGAGGCTGAGTACCTTGCCCCCCGTATAAAGCACGCGGTCATTGACCGTGATGTAGGGGTTGCCCACCTGCACCGTTATGCGAAGATTTTGCCCCGTGATGGTGACTTTTTCGGTGGCCTCCTCGTATACCGTTTTAAAATTGCCGAACAGATCGGCATAGCGCTGGACGGGAGCGTAGACCGTACCGTTGATCTCGGCGACCTCACCGCGCAGTACGCGCTTGCCGTTCAGATAAAGGGATACGGCCATAGCACCGCGGGGATAAGGATATCGGATCGCGCTGTAGACCGCGCGGCTGTTGATGGCGGAGGCGATGACGGCTTCCGCCGCGCTATCCGCTACGTTATCCCCTGCGCTATCCGCTGCATCGCCTGTACTGCGGGAAAGCGTGCGCGCCTCCACTGCGGAGGGTTCGGCTTGCGGGATGGCCTCCGGGAGCGTGGCGGCGCCTGCCGATACGGGGAGGTGGGTGGAGACGAGCAGAGAGAGCGCCAGCAGCGAGGCTACCGTATGGCGGAGCGGCTTTCGTCGCTCGTGAAAATGGATGTGTTTCATATGGTTCTGCCTTTCCCGGCAATCCGTGCGGTATTTTTACCGTATGGGGTCGTCGAAAAAGCGTTGCTGTATTGTCTGTACCGTCAAGTCGTATCTACTGCCAAGATACGGGGTACGGATTGCCGTGTTTTGGTTGAATGCGGGAGGGGTTGCCGGAGGAGGGGCACCGTGCTCCCATGCCCATATTGTAGCAGAAATGCGGAAAAAATGCAACCCACAATTTCTGGAAAACCCTAAAAATCCCTTGCGGGGCAAAGGAAAAGCCGCCTCGAAAGAGGCGGCTTGAAAATCAGTAGTTGTAGTTGGCGTTGATCTTCTTCATGTCGGGGAGGGCGGCGAAGACGTCTTCATCCACCTGAATGCTTTCGATGATGTCAGCGCACTTTTTGCGGAACAGATAATTGACCACGCGTGCGTTAAGATCCGTGAACCACTCCTCGTAATCCTTGTTGGCGGTGGCATCCTCGGGGATATCGTAGCGCATGACGATGTTGTAGCCGTGCTCGGAATTGACCACGGTAACGTCACCCACCTCTACCGCGGAGAGCGCGTCTGCGATGTCATTGAGCTCGTCGTAGCCGTTGTCGCCCGTGGTGTAGAGGAAGCAATAGCTGTTGTCTCCTGTGAAGCGCTCATCGTTTTTATCGGTGTATTCCTTGACGGCCTGCTCAAAGGCGAGGAAATCGCCTTTTTCAACCGAAGATTTGACCTTTTCCGCGATCTCCTTGTTTTCCGCAAGCTCCTCGGAGGAGCAAAGCTCGGTTACCAGATTGCCCGTGGCATCTACCATGACGGCACGAACGCCCTTTTCCTTGTCGTAGGCGATATCGCCGTTTTCAAGGAAGTAGATGCTGTCGCCGTTTTTATCGGTGATGACCTTGCCGTCTTCTCCGATTCTCGTTGAACCCTTGATCTTATCATAGGCGATGTTGTCGGTCTGACCGTCGTTGGCGTCGGTCAGATAATAGATCTCGTCGCCGCTGACATCCTTTTCGTATACGTATTTGTAAGAGCGGATGAGAAGCTGCTTGAAGGCAACGGCGTTGTCATTCAAAAATTCCTGTGTGGCGCTGGGGGCGAGCTTGGAGCCGTTTTCACCGTAGAGGTAGTCCTGCACGTATTGATATTTGGCCTCAAAGAGATACTGATTTTCCAGCATGGTCACGTTGAAGCTATAGGCCGACAGGATGTTATTGAAGGCGGATTTGGAGCCGTCTCCGTGGTATTCGATATATTCCGCTACCTCGGTTTCAATGGCATCCACCGTTTCTGCGGGGAGCGTCAGCCCCTCTTGCTCAAAGAGTGCCGCGCCCGCGATCATCAGCTTGGCATCATGGAGTACCTGCTGCATGATGTAATCGCCGCGGGTCGTGCCGTCCAGGTCGATGAGGTCATCGTAATTATCTTCGGAAAGCCCCATGCGCTCATAGTTGGCCTTGGCGCGGGAGAGCAGAAATTTGAATTGATTTTCGGTGACGGTCAGGTTTTCATAGGAGAGAAGCACGGGGCTTTTGTCCTGGCTGCAAGCGGTAAACACGCAAGACAGCGAGAGAACGGTAACAACGCACAAAAGACAAGCGAGTGCGCGTTTGAGACAGATTTTCATGAAATCAAAATCCTTTCTGTGGTTCTTGACATACTAAAACAAAATATATTATAACATATTTTCAGGAAAGAATCTACCCTTAATTGTGAGTGAAAGCAAGATATTTTTCAAATATTTTGTGAATTATTCCGAGCATATCCTCCTCAGGACGCAGAGCAAGGCGCACGGCGGGCTCGCTACCCGTTACAAAGCGGATGCGCCCCTTGACCAACGCCGAGATCTCGCTCCATGCATCGATGTCGGGATGCTCGCTGATGAAGGTAACGGTGTGGTTCTCCTCACGGATGGATTTGATGCCGCAACGGATGGCCTCTGCACGGATGAGAGCGATCATCAGGAGATTGCGGGCGGGGCTCGGAAGGTCGCCGTAGCGGTCGCAGAGCTCGTCGGTCATATCCTCAAAATCATCCTTGTTGCGGATGAGGGCGATGCGCTTGTAAAGCGCCATGCGCTGGGAGGGATAACGGACGTAATCCTCTGGCAGATACGCGTCCACATTGATATTGATCACGCATTCGGGCTCATCCTCGGGAAGCTCGCCCTTTTCTTCGAGCACGGCCATGTTGAGCAGCTTGATGTAGAGATCATAGCCCACGGCCTCCATGTGTCCGTGCTGCTCAGAGCCCAGAAGGTTGCCCGAGCCGCGGATCTCCATATCTCTGAGGGCTATACGGAATCCCGCGCCAAATTCGGCGTATTCCTTGATGGCGTTCAGGCGCTTTTCGGCGATCTCGGTGAGGGATTTGTCCTTGCGGTAGGTGAAATAGGCATACGCGCGGCGGGAGGATCGTCCCACGCGGCCGCGAAGCTGATGCAGCTGGGACAGTCCCAGACGGTCGGCACGATCCACGATGAGGGTATTGGCGTTGGGGATGTCCACACCTGTTTCAATGATGGTGGTGCAGACCAGAATGTCGATGTCGCCGGCCAGCATATGCTCCCAGATGACCTCCAGGGTGTCCTTGTCCATTTTGCCGTGTGCTACCGTGATGCGCGCTTCGGGGATGCTTTGGCGGAGCTTGGCTGCCAGATCCTCGATGTTGTCCACCACGTTGTGCAGATAGAACACCTGTCCTCCCCGGCGAAGCTCACGGCGGATGGCCTCGTGGATGATGAGATCGTCATGCTCCAAAACGTAGGTCTGCACGGGGAGACGGTCAATGGGGGCTTCATCCAGAAGGGAAATATCGCGGATGCCGCCCATGGCCATGTTCAAGGTACGGGGGATGGGGGTGGCGGTAAGGGTGAGCACGTCGATGTTGCCTGCAAGCTGCTTGAGCTTCTCCTTTTGCGCCACGCCGAATCGCTGCTCCTCGTCCACGATGAGCAGGCCGAGATCCTTGAACTTGATGTCCTTGCCCAGCATTCTGTGGGTACCCACGATGATGTCCACGTCTCCACGCTCCAGGCGGCGCAGGGTGATCTCCTGCTCCTTGGGGGTGCGGAATCGGGAGAGCATATCCACAGAGACGGCGAAGGAGCGCATACGGCGGGAGATGGTCTGGAAATGCTGGAGCGCCAGAATGGTGGTGGGGACGAGGACGGCGACCTGCTTACCGTCGGCCACGGCTTTAAAGGCGGCACGGAGCGCGACCTCTGTCTTGCCGTATCCCACGTCGCCGCAGAGCAGACGGTCCATGGGGACGGGCTTCTCCATGTCGGCGCGGATGTCTTCAATGGCGGCGAGCTGTGCATCGGTCTCATCGTATTCAAAGGCGGCGGCAAAATCCTTTTGGAACTCATCCTCGGGGGAGAAGGCATAGCCCGGCATCCGCATACGCTCGGCATAGAGCTTGATGAGATCCTTGGCCATTTCCTTGACCATGGCTTTGGTGCGGGCCTTGGTGCGCCCCCATGTATCTGTGCCCAGCTTGGAGAGCTTGACGGTGCCGTCGTCGGCGTGCGCACCGATATATTTGGACACCATGTCCAGCTTTTCGGTAGGAATGAAGAGCTTATCCGAGCCTGCGTACTGGATGCCGATATAGTCGCGGCTGACACCACCCGTGGTGATGTTTTCAATGCCGGTGAAGCGGCCGATGCCGTAGGTCTCGTGTACCACGATGTCTCCGACCTCCAGGTCGTTGTAGGAGAGGATGCTCTTGGCGTTTTTCTTCTTCTTTTCGGCCAGCTTTTTGGAGCGGAGCGCTGCGGCGTGGGGGGAGGCGGTGCGGGCGTCGGGGTTGGTGGACAGCACCGCGATGCGGGGGGTGATCAGCTCAAATCCGAACAGGTATTCCTTCCAGAGTACCGTGACCACACCGGGATGAAGGATCTCTCGGGAGAGGGCACGTTCGGGCGCGGGGACGGTCGCGTCAAAGCCTGCTTCATCCAGCATCTCACAGAGATTTTTGGCGGCGGTCTCGTTTTCGGCTATGACGATGAGGCGGTGCTCGGAGCGCATATAGGAGGTCAGATCCTCGCAGAGCAGCTTGAAATTCTCGGCATAGGAGACCATGTGGCGGGTACGGAAACCGAAAATGCCGCCCAGCCGCTTACCCGACATACCGTAGGAGAGGGAGTCCACGTGCAGGGTGACCTGCGTGGCGAGGAAATGCTCGAACACGTCCGAGGGCATGGTGTATTCCGCGTATTTGCCCGACAGCGTGCCGCTCTCGACAAGACTTTTAACCGTTTCGTTCATCTGGAATTCGGCGGCCTGCAGACGGTCGTTGATGCTGCCCGTAGAGCGGACGAACACAAGCGAGCGATCCGTAAAATAGTCAAGGAGGCAGGCGGGCTCGGGATAGATAAGCTTGATGTATTTATCCATAAAATGAAGCTCGGCACCCGTGGGGTTCTGGGCTTTCTGGGCGGTTGCGATGGCCATGAGCTCGTGGCGCAGGGTCTCTGCCGCATCGGGATTTTTTCTGGCCATGGCCTGCATTTGGGTCAGTGCGGCGGCTTCCATGCGCGCAAGACCCTCGGCATCTGTGAGAAGCTCGCGGGCAGGGAGCAGATCACAAGAGTCAATGGCGCAGGTCATGCGCTGGGACTCGGTATCAAAGAGTCCCATGCGGTCGATCTCGTCACCGAAGAGCTCAACACGCAGGGGGTGGGATCCGTCGTGAATTTCGCCCTCGTCATCCACAAAGGTGCCGAAGGGCGGACAGATATCCACAATGCCGCCGCGGATGGCGAACTGTCCGCGACCTTCCACCAGATCTACGCGGGCATAGCCTGCCGAGATCAGCTTATCACAGAGGGCGGGAGTGTCCACGGGGGTGTGGAAATCCAGATGGATGGAGGCCTTTTCCAAGCACTCGGGCGGGATGGTATAGCTGAGGGCGGCATCGGGGGTGGTAATGATCGCATCATAGGTGCCGGTCGCCAGTCCCGACAGAACCTTCAGCCGCTCGTGCTCGTATTCATGAGAGGCCGTGACGTGGTAAAAGGACAGATCGCGCGCGACGAAAAAGCCGCAGCGGAGGCCAAAGCGGCGCAGGGTGTCCTTCATACGGACGCAGTCCTTTTCCTCGGGGCAGACAATGAGGGCTGCCGGTGCTGTACCCTTTTTGTGCCGTTGGATATCCTCAATGAGGGAGATGATGCAGGCCTCGGACGCGCCTTCGCATAGTCCGTTGACGAGAAGCGGCAGGGGCTTGACGGTGGTTTTGAGGTTTTCCTTGACGGCTTCGCGGAGTTGGGTGTATTCTCCGTCGGCGCGGATGATGTCGGTTAAAAGATGCATGGTGAGTTCCTTTTTTTATGTGGATTGAAAATTGGTGGGTTAAATGGTTGTTTGCCGCAGTGCGGCGCCAATATCGCGTAACACTCTCCTTGGCGGACGTGTATCACCCGAAAAGATGTTAGTCTTGTAAATTGTTGTTTAGCGGGGTAAACCCCACACCTCTCGGGTGTCGGATGACCGATGGGGGTTCAGGGGGCGAAGCCCCCTGAACCCT
>JAGASP010000102.1 GCA_017621695.1 Clostridia bacterium | reverse complement strand
CGGGCGACCACATAGGGTCGCCCCTACGGCATAAAATGATTAACCGCTAAAAATAATTTACGAGGGTTATTGTCGTTCTGTAGGGGCGGATTCCATATCCGCCCGATATAAAAACCATTGATAAGCATGGATCTTTAGATAGAACGGGCGGATATGGAATCCGCCCCTACGGGTTTTCGTTAATCCTCCGCTAAACAACAATTTACCATATCACTCAAGAAAGGGGAGCAGCATGAAAAAACGCCTGACCATCGGTATTCTTGCCCATGTTGACGCTGGAAAAACCACTCTGTCCGAAGCACTGCTCTACCTTTCCGGAAAAATCAGAACCCCGGGGCGCGTGGATCACGGAAACACCTATCTCGACACCTATGCCGTGGAACGCGAGCGTGGGATTACGGTCTTTTCCAAGCAGGCGAGATTCAGCACCCAGCATTGTGATTTTATCCTGCTGGACACTCCGGGTCACGTGGATTTTTCACCCGAGGCCGAACGTACGCTTTCTCTGTTGGATTACGCGATTTTGGTCATCAGCGCGCCCGACGGGGTGCAGAATCATACGCGAACCCTATGGCATCTTCTGGAGTTTTACCGTGTACCGACGTTTATTTTCGTCAACAAAACCGACCTTGCCATGAACCGAGGTGAGGAAATGGCCGCCATACTCGCTAAGTCGCTCTCACCGCGCTGTGTTCCGTTTTTTGAAAATCAAACGGCCGAGGAGCTTTATGAGCGTCTGGCGCTCATCAAGGAGTCTTTTTTGGAGCGTGTGCTGAACGGCGAGGCCATTCCCGACGAAGACATTTCGTCCCTTATTGTTTCCCGCGAGCTCTTCCCTTGCCTGTTTGGGTCTGCCCTCAAGCTCACAGGCATAACATTCCTTTTGGATACGCTGGATAAATTCATGCTCGCCCCCGATTTAAGCAACACGCAATTCGCCGCCAAGGTCTACAAGATCGCCAGAGCCTCCGGGACTCGTCTGACCTACATGAAGATCACAGGAGGGAGCCTGTCGGTACGCGATGAGATCACATATCTCAGTATCGACGGGAAGAAGATCAACGAAAAAGTCAGTCAGCTTCGCCTGTATTCCGGCGACAAGTTTGAACAGGTGGACACCGCCGACGTGGGAGAAATCTGCGCCGTCATCGGCCTCTCCGAGACCTACGTCGGACAAGGCCTCGGAAGCGAAGCGGATACCTGCCGCCCCGTTTTGGAGCCGGTGCTCTCCTATCGGGTGATTTTGCCTGAGGGGGCAGACCCCATGCTGTGTTTCCCCAAGCTCAAGGAAATCGAGGAAGAAGAGCCTACCCTGCATCTTGTTTGGATCGAAGAGTCCAAGGAGATCGAGGCACGGCTGATGGGGGACATTCAAATCGATCTCTATAAACGCATGATCCTTGACCGTTTCGGCTTTGCCTGCGAGTTGGACACGGGAAAGATCCTCTACAAAGAAAAGATTGCCAAGCGCGCCGTTGGCGTGGGACATTTTGAGCCTCTCCGCCATTACGCCGAGGTGCAGCTGCTTTTGGAACCCCAACCCAAGGGAACGGGCCTGATCTTTGACAGCCACCTTCCCGAGCATTTGCTGGATCAGAACTGGCAACGTCTCATCCTTTCGCATCTTTACGAAAAGAACCATCGCGGCACGTTGATCGGCGCACTTCTGACAGATACCAAGATCACGTTGGTTGCAGGCCGCGCACATCTCAAGCACACCGAAGGTGGTGACTTCCGCGAAGCCACCTTGCGCGCAGTTCGCCACGGTCTTATGAAGGCGGGCTGTATTCTGCTTGAGCCTTACGCTTCTTACCGATTGGAAATTCCGTCGCTCTGCGTAGGACGCGCCATGTCCGATCTTCAAAACAGACACGCAGAATTTGAGGTCGCAGAGTCGAACGAAAATACAACCGTACTCATTGGTCGTGCGCCTGTGGCGACGATTCACGACTATGGCCGTGAGGTCATATCCTACACACGCGGCGAGGGGCGCTTGACCTTCCTTTACGACGGATACGAGCCTTGCCACAATGCAGAAGAGTTGATCGAAGCTACCGCATACGATCCTGCGGCCGATCTCGACAATCCGCCGCACTCGGTCTTTTGCGCCAAAGGCGCGGGCTTTGTTGTACCGTGGCAGGAGGTGGATGCGTACAAGCATCTGGAGCCGGATATCGACATCTCCTCGGATACCGAGCGCATATTACCCAAAACCTCAGGCCTCCAAAAGAAATATCACCTCAGCGATGAAGAGCTGGAGGCCATCATGCTGCGGGAATTCGGCCCCATCAAGCGGCGGCGATACAGCGAGCCCAAGGTTATCTCCGAGGGTAAAAAAGAAAAACCTCTACGGAAAAAATCGTTTGTCGCACACAAGCACCTGACCATTGTGGACGGGTATAACCTCATCCACTCATGGGATACTCTGAAAACCGTTGCGGAATACAGTCTTGAAAAGGCGCGGGAGACGCTGATGGATCTTCTCAGCAGCTACGTGGCCTTCACCAAGACCGAGCTCATTCTCGTGTTTGATGCCTATCTTGTAAAGGACGGCGAGGGTTCTGAGGAAGTCCATGACGGCTACCGTGTTGTATATACCAAAAAGGATCAGACGGCTGACGCATATATTGAAAGGCTCATGCATGAGCTCGGGCCGGATTATTCTGTCAGAGTGGTGACCGGCGACCGTCTTTTGCAGTTTTCGGCTGTGCATGAGGGCATTTCCCGTATGACCGTCAAGGAATTTGAATCCGAAGTGATCGCCGTCGGGAATGAAATCACGGAATTTATAAAAAAATTATCGCTCATGCATTGACTACAGGAAATTTTTTTGCTATAATATTTCCATATTCTTATTTCTTGATCGATGATCAAATTTTTCAAAAAGAAGGAGTAAACGTATGTCAAAGAGTGTGCAGGACATCTTAAACCTCATCCAGGAGCAGAACATCAAGATGGTGGACTTCAAAATGGTAGACATTAACGGTCAGTACCGTCACGTCACCATTCCCGCCGAGAATTTTTCCGAGGACACCATGAGAAGCGGCATCGGCTTTGACGCCTCCAACTACGGCTACGCCGTGGTGGAGAAGAGCGACATGGTCTTCATCCCCGATCCCGACACCGCCGTGATCGATCCCTTCTGCTCCATCCCTACCCTGTCCATGACGGGTAACGCCATGATTATCGACACCCCCGAAAACCGCCCCCTGCCCCAGTACCCCCGCAACATCATCCGCGCGGCTGTGCAGTACATGAAGGACAGCGGCGTGGCCGATACCATGAAGATCCTCCCCGAGTTCGAGTTCTACCTCTTTGATAACGTGGGCTGGGAGGTCAGCGGCCGTGAGATCAGCTCGACCGTAGATGCACAGCAATCCTACTGGAACAGCGCCACCGAGGGTCTCGGTGTGGTCGTTCCCAAGCAGAAGAATTACCACATCGCCAAGCCCTTCGATATCTCCTACGAGTGCCGCAGCGAGATGTGTATGCTCATGAAGGACATGGGCATCGAGATCAACTACCACCACCCCGAGGTGGCCGCTTCAGGTCAGTTCGAGATCGAACCCCAGCTGGGTGAGGTGGTCCACATGGCCGACGCCACCATGCAGATCAAGTATATCATCCACAACACCGCTCTGAAGTACGGCAAGACCGCCACCTTCATGCCCAAGCCCATCTACGGCGAAGCGGGCAGCGGTATGCACGTGCATATGCTTCTGTTCAAGGACGGTCAGCCCGTCTTCTCGGATGACAACGGCTACGCCCACCTGTCCGAGACTGCCCACTACTTCATGGGCGGACTCTTGAAGCACATCGCCTCCCTCTGCGCTCTGACCAACCCCTCCACCAACTCCTTCAAGCGTCTGGTCCCCGGCTTTGAGGCCCCCGTCACCGTGGGCTATGCCACCTCCAACCGCAGCGCGGTCATCCGTATCCCCGCCTACGCCAAGAGCCCCGACAAGCGCCGCTTTGAGCTTCGCAACCCCGACGCCACCTGCAACCCCTACTTCTGCTACGCCGCCATCCTCATGGCGGGTCTGGACGGTGTGAAGAACAGGATCGACCCCCACGCCGAGGGCTGGGGTCCCTACGACTTCAACCTCTACCACCTCTCCGACGAGGAGAAGGCCAAGCTCAAGGGTCTGCCCACCAGCCTCCCCGAGGCTCTGGACGCTCTGGAGGCCGACCACGACTACCTAACCGTGGGCGGCGTGTTCCCCGAGGAGCTCCTCAAAAACTTCATCAAGAACAAGAGAGCCGAGTGCGCCGAGCTCTCTAAGATCCCCCATCCCGCCGAGTTCGACAAGTATTACAACCTGTAATGAAATCTATTTTGATCCCCCGTGTAAGCGGGGGATCTTTAATATTGTGAACATTTCGTAACCTTTAAAAAATCCTCTTGAAAATTGACAGGAAATGTTGTAAAATATATAATGGGCAAGGATGAGGGATTTCTCATACTTTGCAATAACTACGTTTAAATTTTCATCACATAAAAGGAGAATTCTCATGAACAAGACACCTACCAACAACAAGTTTGTGCTTGACTGGATCGAGGAAATGGCCGCTATGACCTGCCCTGATCACATCGTCTGGATCGATGGCTCTGACGAGCAGGCTGAGGCTCTGCGCGCAGAGGCTTGCTCCACCGGTGAGATGATCAAGCTCAACCCCGAAAAGCTTCCCAACTGCTACCTGCACCGCACCGCCGTCAATGACGTTGCCCGTGTGGAGGGTCGTACCTACATCTGCACCCCCACCAAGGAAGAGGCCGGTAACATCAACAACTGGATGGATCCCGTCGAGATGTACGCCAAGCTGAAGAAGCTCTACACCGGCTCCATGAAGGGTCGCACCATGTACGTCATTCCCTACTCCATGGGTGTTGTCGGCTCCGACTTCGCCAAGTACGGCATCGAGCTGACCGACTCCATCTACGTGGTGCTGAATATGCTCATTATGACCCGCGTGGGTAACAACGTTCTCGAGGCTCTGGGCGACTCCCCCGACTACATCAAGGGTCTCCACGCCCGCGCCGACATCGACGAGGAAAACCGCTACATTGTCCACTTCCCTCAGGACAACACCATCATGTCGGTCAACTCCGGCTACGGCGGAAACGTCCTGCTGGGTAAGAAGTGCTTCGCTCTGCGTATCGCCTCCTACCTTGGCCGCAAGGAGGGCTGGATGGCTGAGCATATGCTGATCCTGGGCGTCAAGTATCCCAACGGCGAGAAGAAGTACGTCACCGCCGCCTTCCCCTCTGCCTGCGGTAAGACCAACCTCGCCATGCTGATCCCCCCCAAGTTCCTGTCTGAGCAGGGCTATGAGGTGGAGTGCGTGGGCGACGATATCGCTTGGCTCCGTGTGGGCGAGGACGGCCGCCTGTGGGCAGTCAACCCCGAGAACGGCTTCTTTGGCGTGGCTCCCGGTACCAACGAGAAGTCCAACCCCAACGCGCTGCACACCTGCCTGCGCGACACCATCTTCACCAACGTGGTCCACAACACCGCCGACAACACCGTCTGGTGGGAGGGCCTGGACAACAATCCTCCTCAGCCCGGTCATGCCATCGACTGGAAGGGCAATCCTTGGGACTGCACCAAGTACGACAAGAAGGATAAGTCCACCTGCGGCGCTCATCCCAATTCCCGCTTCACCGCTCTGGCCGCTAACTGCCCCTGCATCTCTCCCGAGTTCAACAGCCTGAAGGGCGTGCCCGTGTCCGCCATCGTCTTCGGCGGCCGCCGCGCCAAGACTGCTCCCCTGGTGTACCAGTCCTTCGGCTGGCAGCACGGCTCCTTCGTGGGCTCCATCATGGCCTCCGAGACTACTGCCGCCGCCGCAGGCGCTGTCGGTGTGGTTCGCCGCGATCCCATGGCTATGCGTCCCTTCGTGGGCTACAACATGGGTGACTACTGGCAGCATTGGCTCAACATGGGTCACAAGATCCCCAATCCTCCCATGATCTTCCACGTCAACTGGTTCCGCACCGATGACGAGGGTCACTTCATCTGGCCCGGCTTCGGTGACAATATGCGTGTCCTGCTTTGGATCCTGGCTCGTTGCGAGGGCAAGGTGGACGCCGTGGAGACCGCCATCGGTTACGTACCCAAGGCCGAGGACATCATGATCGACGGTCTTGAGGATATCACCATCGACACCATCCGCGACCTGCTCACCGTGGACACCCAGTCCTGGCTGGAGGACGTGGAGAACATCAAGGAGTTCTACGCTCAGGTGGGCGATCACGTGCCCGCCATCATGCACGAGGAGCTGGCCGCTCTGGAGGCAAGACTCAAGGCGTAATTCGCCCCAAAACAACCCAAATACAACTTCGGGGCTTACGGATGACTTCTGTAAGCCCCTGCTTTTTAAGGTGTTTATGAAAAAATTTTTGATTTTTACTTCCCTGCTTCTCTCGCTGTTGCTTCTCGTATGTGCTTGCGGCGAAGAAAACGTTGAACCGGCCGAAACGCTTTTGGAAGAAACCTCTGCATTCACAGACACAGCGGATGCTGAATCCGAGACGGTTCCAACTACTGAGGTGGAGATCACAGATATCGCCACCGAGCCTGTCACAACCCCCGAAGCCGAAACCGAAGCCACAAGCGAAGCACCCACCGAAGCCATGAGTGAAACGCCGACGCAATCCCCCGTCGATGTTTTCTTAGAAGCTGTCATGAGCCAAAATCAGATGGAGGGTCTGCGTGAATACCGCATCACCTCGGACATAAGAATCGATCTTTCGGCATCCATGAACGGTATGGAAACGACCATGGCACTGACTGGCGGTTTGCAAATGACACAGTCCTCTGATCACGGCATGGCATTGGAGCTGCAGATCCCAACCATGGAGCCCTATGCGCTCATTTATATCGACGGTATGATGTATATCACAAGTGCCGAAGGGAAATTCCGCTGTCCCATGACTGATGTTGAGCTGGCACTTGTGGAGTCTGAGCTTTTGGGAACACTTTTCCAGACTGACAGCGCTTCCCCCGAAGGCGGAATGGATATCCTTCCCGATGAGATGTCGGGTCTGCTTTCTTCCATGCAGATTTCGGCATTGTTTGCCGAGTCCGAAATGGTCACAGACGAAGCAACCGGAGATACCACGATCACCCTGAAAGGGATTTCTCCTCAGGTACAGCTTCTTCTGAAGCTGCTTACAAGCTCTATGGAAACGCCTGAGTTGGAGGGAGTTTCCGATATGGATCTGTCCTTGATCCTCGACACGCTCTCCACCTTTGATATGGATGCTCTGTCGTTTTCCATCACGGCAGACAAGGAGTTTTCCATCAAGTCATCTACCGTGGTCATGGGCTTGGATATGCTGAATGCCCCCGATCTCGTAGGTGATATTCCCATGACGGTCAAGATAACGCTGGATACCACGCTGGACCGTTCGCCGCAGACGGTGTCTGCCCCCGAGGATGCCGATACATATACCGAAACGGATTGGCGTTCTCTTTTCGGCATCTATACAGCGGAATATCTCGGACTTGTGCCCGATGCAAACGGTGTGATCACGCTTTCCGATGAGCCCGATACTTTGGCTTTGCAGTATCAGTACATTTCCAAGCATCAAAAGGATTTTGAGAGTACTACCTTCTCCTTGACAGCGTATGCTCTTGATTTTGAAGCATTGGAGGACGGTACTGTCAGAGGCACACTCTATCAAGCATATGAGGATGGCACACCTGCCTATTATCCGTATCTTTACGTCTGCTTCCCTGCCGACCTTGCTGACGGCATGATGCTTCCCGAGGACGGATCCACCGTTACAGTCACAGCAACGCTTGTTGTGACCTCGGAGGGAGAATCCTACTACGATTTTACCGCCCTGTCGTTTCAATTTGTCAATGCGCCCGCGGTTGTGGGTTAGAATCGCACAAAACACCTCCGACATATATGTCGGAGGTGTTTTTGTATATTCAGATACAGTATTTGATGATGCCGAGAATCAAAAGATGCAATGGATAGAATGCGTAGAAAAAATATTTTCCGACCTTTCCCCTGATGCACCCGCGTTCTCCGTTATAGAAAGCAATGGGAATAAATGCAAGTCCCGCGCGCCAGGTTGCGGGACACAGGCAGGTGCATACCGCCGCGCGAGGGAGCGCGTGCTTGCGGAGAAGATACATGGCAATGATCACAGCAACGCCCAGATAGCCGTAATCGGCCTCCAGAACATAGGAAACCGCGAAGATCAGCACAAAACCGAGCACTTCCCACACGATCTGCTTTTTTGGTGCTTCTATGAGGCAAAGCGCAAGATATCCGAGAAGCAGCGTAAAAAACACATTTTGCGTTTCATATAGCCAGCCACCGCTATGCACAAAGTTCCACGGAAGTTCAGAAAGCAGCGCAAAAACGGCCAAAGATATGCCGTATTTTTTGCGGTTGCGCGTATACACGAAACCTTCTGTCAGCAAAAAGCAATATAAGGGGAACGCCAAGCGACCGACGGTGCGCAACAGATACAAGATGGTTACCGTTGTTTCCCCCACGCGGAAGAGCGGATCGATCAATATCGCTTGATCTGCTAGAAGGTGGCAGGCAATGTGGTCGGTCAGCATACAGAAAACCGCCAGTATTTTTAAGGCGCTGCCGCTGAGGAATTTCCACGGCTGCCGCGATGCGTCTTTCATGATGACTCCTTCAAGTATAATTTTGGGATATAAACCGACGGTTGATTGACAAACCACAAAGAATCTGCTATAATCAAAGCATCACAGAGATGTGAAATCAAGGCTTGCCGATATATGCGAAGGTCGACATTCGTTATTTTGGTGGGTAAAGAAAGAAAGGAGGCGGAGTTATGATTAACTCGTTAACATTCGGATCTTGCTGCCCGCGCCTCACGGGTTGGCGCGGTTGAATCTGACCGCAAATGACTTTGCCTGACGGGGGAATCCCTCGGGCGAAATGCTCTCAGCAATTTACGGGATGATTCATAGAGTTCATCCTCGCGGCACATCCGACTCCCGCCGTACCCCCAAGGGGTACGGCGTGGGGTCTTATTTTGCATGGATTCGCCATGCAAATCCATCACCCGAATTCCGCGGGAGACCGCGTCATCACAAGGAGATGTGCCAACATATGATTTCAGTTGAACAGTTAGGCGTTCGCATTCTGCAATTCAGAAGAACACAGGGGCTGACGCAGATACAGGTAGCCGATCACATGGGCGTGACGCCGCAAGCCGTATCCAAATGGGAACGAGGGCTATCCTGTCCTGATCTGGTTTGTCTCGACGATTTAGCCGACCTTTTGGGAACCGATATCGATTCCCTTTTAAGAGGAAACGCCGTGCATTCGGTGGCCTTGGTCAGCACAAATTCTGTTGCCTCTTAAATCACCGTTTTGAAAGCAAAAACCATAGATTGTCGCACAGACGTCTATGGTTTTTCTTTTCAAGGTGCAGTCGGTGTGATCTTATTTTACCATACCGTAGCCACCCGCATACTTGCTGACCTCAGAAACAGCGACAAAGACCTTATTGTCGCAAACCTTGCGGATCTCCTTGAGGGTCTTGGGGGTTTCCTTGCGGGGGAGGACGATGAAGATCATATTCATCTTTTCTTTAGAGCCGTGACCCTCCAGCACCGTAAAGCCGCGGTCGTTGGCCTTCAGATAATCCGTGATCTTCTTGGTGCTGTCATCGTTGGCGATCAGCTCCAGATTAGAGGTACCGAGGGCGATCTTGCTTTCCAGCGTGGAACCGAGGAAGAGACCCGTGGCGTAGCCGATGCAGTAAAAGACCAACAGAAGGAGATTGTCACCCAAGGAACCGATCAGCGTAGAGATGACCAAACCCCAGATGGTACATTCAACAAAACCGAGGCCTGCGGCCTTAAGGCGTTGCCCCTTGACCATCATACAGGTTTTGAGGGATTGTATGGTGATCTCGATGATCTTGGCGGCACAAACGAGGAGGCATACGAGAATGGGGGATATGCCTCGCAGAGTTTCAAGAAATTCAGACATGGTGGTTCTCCTTTGTGTTCATCATTTTGTTTAATAGATAGATAATTGTTGTTTGCCGCAGTGCGGCGGCCAACGCACGCGTGACACTCTTCACGTCCATGTTCATCACCCGATGGGAAGTGCAACGGTAAATTGTTGTTTAGCGGAGAATTAACGAAAACCCGTAGGGGCGGATTCCATATCCGCCCGATATGAAAAATCATTGATTTATTTAGATCTTTAGGAAGTTTTCGGGCGGATATGGAATCCGCCCCTACAGAACGACAATAACCCTCGCAAATTATTTTTAGCGGTTAGTCATTTT
>JAGASP010000101.1 GCA_017621695.1 Clostridia bacterium | reverse complement strand
TGCGGTTGCGATAAACGCTGAAGGCATCTAAGCGTGAAACGTGCTTCAAGATGAGATATCCCATCATTTTAAATGAGTAAGGTCACTTGCAGACTACAAGTTTGATAGGTCGGAGGTGTAAGTGCAGTAATGCATTCAGCTAACCGATACTAATTGACCGAGGGCTTGAACTTCTGTCACTTAACCGTGACGGGTTCGAGTTTCTACAAAATGGTTTGAGTTTCTTTTCAAGCTTGAATCTTCTTCTTTTGGTTGGAAAGATGAAAAAGAGACGAGACGCTTCTTCGGAAGGGTCTTTTTTCTTTTCTCTGAAATAAATATTTGTCAAATAAATAATGTAAAAAATTTTCTTTTCCCCTTGACATTGACCCTGCGTCAAGTGTTATAATAAAGCGGGGGTGATAAAATGACAAATGACGAAACGCTGAAGGATCAACAGCCTCTATACGATATCTCCAAAGTGTGTCAAATGTTGGGAACAACCTCTCGGACTTTGCGTTTTTATCAAGAAAAGGGAATCATACAAAGCACCGCAACACCGTTTTCCTCACGCCGCCAATATACGGCGGGGCAAATAGATCAGATCAGAAACGTACTGGCGTTGCGAGCTTTGGGTTTGTCGGTCAAAACCATAAAAGAACTGCAAAAAGAGGATACAGATTTAAAAACGGCACTTTTACTTAGAAAGGCACAAATTATTGCGGCCATCCATTCCAAACAAAATGAGATACATACTTTGAATGAAGCGTTGCGTACGTTGCCAGACGGTCAGGAAGCATATGACGCTCATCGCATCTCAACCGTCAATCCTCCCGCTCGGGAAGATTTGCATGATATTGCCCGCATTTGTGCTATGGCTGTGCTGCAAGGAGAAACAGAGGTTTTATACGGCCATTTGAGTCCTCAATTGATTGCGTATATGCCCCGTGAAGCGTTTGAAAGCATCCGTCGGGATACGCTTGCCCCTTTGGGCGCATTCATATCCCTAAAGGAGATCGTCAATGACCGGGAATTTCCCTATGTTTTCTACGCTTTGGCGGCGTATGAGCATTTAAACCTTTCCATCAAAATGGTTTTTGCCCACGATCTCATAGAAGGATTGTGGCTGACCTATGATCCGCTTGAAAGGAGCGAACCATGAAAAAAATTTGCTTATCCGTACTGCTCTCGACCCTGCTTTTCCACTTAACGGCTTGTGAGGTGCATTGGTTTGATCAATCCTACGAAGTGCCGTGGTATGTGATCGCGATTCCCGTGGCACTGTTCAGCGTCATCATGTTTTACATTGGCGGCAAGATCATTTCAAAGAAAACATACGTGTGCCCTGTGTGCCGTCATCAATTCCATCCTTCCTTCTGGGTGTCGATGGTGTCCCTCCATGTGAACAGCGACAGATATTTCAAATGTCCTCGCTGCGGGCAAAAAAACTTTTGCAAGATCGCGAGAGACGGGGAGCGTGATGACCTGTGAAATGGTTGATATATCATGTAGCCAGCATCACCGTTGAGCTCTTATGCGTAGTGATGCTGCCGCAGTATATCCGCATAACGTCCCTATCTCTTGTTCCCATAGCTATGATCTTGTTGACGATCTTACAGGTATGCCTTTTCAAGGATTCCCAACAGGAGGAGGGCTTTTCCACGGCTTACGGATCGGATCTGAATGCGCAAGAACAGCATACGTGGACACAGGATATGCGTTTTTTTCTGATGCTGAGCCTCCCTTGGCAATTTGCATTTGTCATGTTTTTTCATAGTCCTGTCAAGCTTTTGTCCTGCTTGTGGTACCTCGCATTTTTTATGGCAGGGAGCATTGCTTTTCGGGTGAAGCACGGAAAGCAAATCGGAAAACGCAAACAGGCACAGCACGACGAATTGGAAAAGCAACGGAAACGGGAGGAATTGGGCAAATGGAAATAAACGGCGGTTTTGCGCAATTTTCCAACCAAACGGAGATTTTTTGACCTGAAAATCTCAAAATGTTATCTTTACAATCTCGGCATTTTTTATTATAATGAAAGCACAAAAGATCTTTTGAATTTATTTTTGGAGGACAAATATATGTCTATCGGAAAAAACATTGCGGCTTTCAGGAAAGCCAAGGGTCTTACGCAAACCGAGCTGGGTGGAATGATGGGTGTATCTAACCAAGCGGTCTCCAAGTGGGAGGCTGAGATGACCATGCCCGATGTGATGCTGCTCCCCGAGCTTGCCAAAGTATTGGATGTGACCATCGAAGAACTCTACAACGGCATGAGAGAGCCATCCTCACAGCTCTGCCCCGTAGAAGCACAAACTCAAGAGCCAAATTCCCATACCACGGCGCCCGATGAAAAGCGCGTGCTGTGCATTACGGTAGACGGGGACACGCCTGTAAAAGTGAGAATGCCCGTGGAGGCGGCACGCTTTTTTATGAGCCAAGGGGAGAATGCAGCCGAGGCGGAGGCTTGGGATGCCATGCTCAGCCGTGAGGGCGTACTCGTGGACGTGGAAACAGGGTCGGCAGTAGCCTCTCATGTGAAGATCGAGGTGGTCAAATATGAAGCTGACCATCTATGAGGATGAGCGCATTGTCAGTACCGAGGAATTGAAAGGTTTTATTTTGAATTTGATTGGCCCTGACGGAGATAGCAACCTGATCGGTATTTCCCAAAATAACACCAAGGAAGCTGAGGTTTACGAAAAAGAGATACCCTTGGCGGACGGTAAAAGGGTACTTCTCCTGACCCGTCACGCGCCGGATCTTCAACCCTTATATGATATTATGGATGGCTACAAGGGGCTGATACTGATTGATATGCGTTATCAGACAACCCGTATCATCATTGAGTGGTGAAACCCATTTTCCAACCAAACGGCGAATTTTTTTATGAAAATTCGCCGTTTTCTCTGTTTACAAACCTGCACCCACCTGTTATAATAAGGGTACAAAAGCGCTTTTGATGACATTTTACGATACAAAGGAGATATTTTATATGTCGATTGGAAGAAATATTGCGAAATTCAGAAAAGCCAAGGATCTGACCCAAACCGAATTCGGAGATCTTTTGGGTGTGTCGAACCAAGCGGTTTCCAAGTGGGAAATGGAGATCAATATGCCTGACGTGATGCTGCTTCCCGAGATCGCTAAGGCGCTGGACATCACCCTCAACCAGTTGTACGACATCCCCGAGGAGATCAACAAGGTAGAGGTGGTCAATCTTGCCCCTCACTATGATCTGGTGGCCAATTTGCCGTGGGAGGATGACGGGGTCATCCGCGGCGTGGTATTTGAAGGCAGAAAGATGCTCACTGCCAACGAAATACAGCGTATCAAGACCACAAATGAGGGCGAACTTCAAAGTTTTTGCTTTGAAATTCAAGGCAATCCCAGAGACGTGCACAGTGAGGGTGACATTACGGTCATTGGCTCTGTCATGGGCGGTGCGAATTGTAACGATCTGACGGTTGCGGGCAATATGTCAGGCGGTGCCAATTGCAATGACGTGACTGTAGGCGGCAACTGGGAAGGCGGTTGCAACTGTGACGATCTGACCATTGGCGGTAGTTTTTTCGGTGGTTCTGTCATTGGAAATGACGTGACCGTGTCAGGGGACGTATATGCAGACACCCTCATGGCTGACAGCGTGGAATGTCAGGGCAGCATCAAGTCGAAGACAGAAGCAGATGCCGAAGATGAAGATGGGGATTGAGTCTCAAAGATAGCCGAAATATACGGAGTGACCTTGTCGCTCCGTATATTTTTTATGCGTTGGGACATACTACCTGCAACAAAAAAACAGGGAGGTAACTATGCCCGAGGAAAATCACATGACCCGTCTGGGTCAGGACTATGCTCAAAACGTGGCTATGCTGGACGGTCTTTTGCGGGTATCCGAAAGCTTTGACCTCATCAAAAAGCCCCTGCAGGTGGGGCAAGACGAAATGACCCTTTACTATATCGACGGCTTTATCAAGGACGCCATCATGATGAAGCTCATGCTGTCCTTCCTCTCGTTGGAGGGCATGACGTTGCCTGTTCCTGATAAGGTGAGCCACACAAATCTGTCGACCGTAGCCGAATCTGCGTCGGTCGCAACCCGTTTTTGCGCCGGTGCACTTCCGTACGTCGAGACCGACGTGACAAGCTCGGTGGAAACCGCCGTGCAAATGGTGCTATCGGGGGCTGCCTTGATGCTGGGTTCTCCCTTCGGCGCTGAAGCGATCATCATAGATGCGCGCACCTATCCCGCCCGCGATACCGCAGAGCCCGAGGGCGACAAGGTCATGCGCGGTGCCAGAGACGGCTTTGTGGAGACCCTCATTTTCAATACCGCCCTCATTCGCCGCCGCATTCGCAATCCCGCCCTCACCATGAGCTATCTGAGCGTAGGGAAGAGCTCTAAAACAGATATCGCTGTTTGCTATATGCAGGATCGCGCCGATCTGCAATACGTGGAAAAGCTCAAACGCAAGCTGCAGAGCGTGGACACCGATGCGCTGTCTATGGGACACGAATCTTTGGCCGAGGTACTCATTAAGCGTAAATGGTACAATCCGTTTCCTAAGATCCGCTATACCGAGCGCCCCGATGCCGCCGCGGCACAGCTCATGGAGGGAAGTGTGCTGGTCATTTGCGATACCTCCCCGCAGGTCATGATCCTGCCTACGTCCATTTTTGATTTCATGCAGGAGACCAACGACTTTTATTTCCCTCCGCTGACGGGAACGTATATCCGCGTGGTGCGCCATATCGTGTTTTGGCTCACGCTGTACCTCACCCCCACTTGGTACCTCCTTGTCATGAATGCCCCCGATCTTCCCCCGTGGCTAAGCTTCGTCATCCCCACCGAAATGGGACGCATCCCCATTCTGGCACAGCTTTTGCTCACCGAATTCATCATCGACGGCCTGCGTATGGCCTCTCTCAACACACCCAGTATGCTGTCTAACTCGCTGTCTGTCGTGGGAGGACTTATCCTTGGTGATTTCGCAGTGAGCATTGGGTGGCTCATTCCCGAGGTCATCCTCTATATGGCATTTGTGGCCATCGCAAATTTTACCCAACGAAGCTATGAATTGGGTTATGCCTTCAAATTCTTGCGGATCGGGCTTCTCATTCTCACGGCTTCCTTTAACGTCTGGGGCTATGCCGGTGGATTTATCCTGATCTTTATTCTCCTTTTGACCAACGTGACGGTCAACGGCACAAGAAGCTATCTGTACCCCCTCATCCCCTTCAACGGACGGGCGCTGAAATCCCTGTTTTTCAGGGTGCGGAAGGATAAAAACGGACGGAATCTATGATAAGCGTAACGCGTATGGCACGAAAGTGCAATGCGCGTTTTTTTTGATATGATGTAGCAGATCTTGGCCGGATTCACGAAATGTTTACATATCGGAACAGCCCCCTTCGGTTGACATCCTCTTGCTTTTGTGGTATCATTAAAGATAAATTGGGGGGGAAGGTTTATTTTGGAAATGAACCCTCCAAACCTCGTTTTTTTTCTGAAATGTTTATTATTGGAACGGTCGAGTACCCCCTGTGAGTGCCTGATCGGGAAAGGAATTTAGAGTCAACTATGGAAAAGCAGAACACCAAAGGGCGCGAGAGAATGCTCTCTCTCTTCGACGCCGGAACCTTTGTGGAGATGGGTGCCTACATCCGTCGCCGCGGAGAAAACGAGGCCTACGATGCTGTCCTTACGGGCTACGGCTCGATCGGCGGCAAGCTGGCTTTTGCCTTCGTGCAGGACAGCGACAAAAACGCAGGCGCTCTCGACAGCGTAGGCGCGGAGAAGATCTCCCGCCTGTACGATCAGGCCATCAAGAGCGGCGCACCCGTGATCGGCGTATTTGACGGCGCCGGTGCCGTGGTCTACGACGGCGCATCCGCGCTGTCCGCTTATGGCAAGGTGATGAAGTGCGTCTCCGATGCATCGGGTATCATCCCTCAGATCGCTTACGTCAGCGGCACCTGCCTTGGCATGGCTGCCACCGTGGCCGCTATGTTTGACGTGACCGTTGCCGTGGAGAATGTGTCCGAGCTGTACGTCAGCGCTCCCGCAGGAAATCTCGACGAGAGCGGCATGGCTGCCGTTTATTCGGAAACTGAGGCTGACGCTGTGGCTACCGTGCGTATGCTGGTGGATCTGCTTCCTCGCAACAATAAGGACGTGGCCGCTGTAGAGCCTACCGATGACGTGGGTCGTCCCGTGGCTGCAGATCTTAAGCCTGCTTATCTGGCAGACAACATGACTGTCATGCATCTGTACGGTGGATACGGCAAGGAAGTCTCTACCGCTTTGGCACGCATGGGTGGCATCACTGTGGGCCTGATTTCTCTTGACGGCAAACTGACGGCTAAGGGCGCGCGTAAAATCGCCCGCCTCGTGTCCTTCTGCGATAGCTTCTCCCTCCCCGTGGTCACGTTGGTTGACTCCGAGGGCGTGGATACTGCCGCTGATGCCGATCTGGCTCCCGCTCTGGGCAAGCTGGCTAAGGCGTATATCACCGCCACCACCGCAAAGGTGACTGCGGTTATCGGCAAGGCCTACGGTGCCGCATTTACCCTCATGGGCTCCCGTGCGCTGGGGGCTGATCTGGCATTGGCTACCCCTGATGCCGTGATCTCGGTTATGGATCCCGAGGCTGCTGTGGCATTCGTCTGGAATGACAAGATCACGTCTGACAAGTCCCGCGCTGAGGTAGAGGCCGAGTGGAAGGAAACTTACGCCTCCGCTCAGATCGCCGCAGAGTCGGGTGATATCGACGATATCGTCCCCACCGAAGAGCTTCGCGCCCGTATCATTTCCGCTCTTTATATGCTGGCAGAGAAGGCTGACGGTATGCCCGACCGCAAGCACGGCGTTCCCACTCTGTAAGGGAGGGGCTTTATGAAAAAAGTATTATGTAGCGTTCTTGCGCTTTTGATGCTGTTCTCCGCGATGGCCTTGACCATCCACGCCGAGACTCCCGTTGAGGAAACGGGTCTCTTCTCCCCCGAGCGCTGGATTTATTCGGGAGAGATGTTGGTTCTTGGTGTGGGCATGGTGTTCCTGGTGTTGGCCATCCTTTGGGGAATTTTGACCATCTTCGCCAAAACGATGGGCGGGGCAGAGAAGCCTGCCAAGAAGGAAAAGCCCGCTAAGGTTGAAACCAAGCCTACCCCTGCGCCTGCCCCCACAGCGGCTCCTGCTCCTGCGGTTGCCGCTTCGGATGATGCCATCGTGGCCGCCATCACAGCCGCCATCGCCATGACCATCGATTCCGACCCCGCGCTCAGCTCGCAGTTTGCGGGCGGCTTCCGCGTCGTTTCCTTCCAGAAGAAAAACGGCAAAACGTCTTGGAACCATTGATTATTTCACAATAGAAAGGAATTTATCATCATGAAAAGATTTAACGTCACCGTAAACGGTGTTGCATATGACGTCGTCGTCGAGGAAGTCGGCGCATCCGCTCCCATGGCTGCTCCCGTGGCCGCACCTGCTCCCGTAGCTGCGCCTGTAGCAGCTCCTGCTCCCGCTGCCGCTCCCGCCGGTGCTGCCGGTTCTGTTACTGTCAAGGCTCCTCTGCAGGGTACCATCATGAAGGTGATGGTCAAGCCCGGTGACAGCGTCAAGAAGGGCACGCCCGTGTGCGTTATTGAGGCACTCAAGATGGAAAACGACGTGGTTGCTCCTGAGGACGGTGTGGTCGCATCCGTCAATGTCAAGAGCGGCGACAGCGTCAAGACCGACGAAGTACTGCTGACCCTCAATTGATGCTCCTGAAAGGAAGATAACATCATGCTTGAAAGTATCATCAATTTCCTGACGGGAACGGGCATTTGGAAAATGTTCTTTACCGCGACGGGAGAAGGGCAGGGCATCTTTGATCTGGCCGATGCCGGTTGGGCGTTCAACACTTCCTGCTGGCAGCAGCTCGTGATGTTTGCCATCGTAGGCGTGCTTGTCTATCTGGCGATCGTCAAAAAGTTTGAGCCCCTCTTGCTCCTTCCCATCGCTATCGGTATGTTCCTCACCAACCTTCCCGGTGCGGGACTGTATCATCTGGAATTCTTTATCGCTGAAGAGATAAACTACGGACAGATCCTCCACGACGGCGGATTCCTTGATCTTCTGTACCTCGGTGTAAAGTTAGGTATTTATCCGTGTCTGATCTTTATCGGCATCGGTGCCATGACCGACTTCTCCCCCTTGATTTCTAACCCCAAATCCTTGCTGATCGGCGCGGGTGCGCAGCTCGGCGTATTTGTGGCTTTTGCGCTGGCATTGCTTGTGGGCTTTGCGCCCAATGTTGCCGCTGCCATCGGTATCATCGGTGGTGCTGACGGCCCTACGGCCATTCAGGTCACCAAAACCCTGGCACCCGAAAAGCTGGGCGCTATCGCCATTGCGGCTTACAGTTACATGGCCTTGATCCCCATGATCCAGCCTCCCTTCATGCGACTGCTGACCACCAAAAAGGAGCGCCTTATCAAGATGAAGGAGCTTCGTAAGGTCACCCTGAAGGAGAAGATCCTGTTCCCCCTGATCGTGACGGCTGTCGTGGGTCTCATCGTGCCCGACGCGCTGGTGCTGATCGGTTGTCTCATGTTCGGTAACCTGCTCAACGTTTGCGGTGTGACCGACCGTCTGTCCAAGACCGCCCAGAATGAGCTGATGAATATCGTCACCATCTTCCTGGGTATTTCGGTTGGTGCGACGGCATCTGCCGCCAACTTCCTGAAGCTGGATACGTTGCTCATCATCGGTTGCGGTCTCGCCGCCTTCTGCGTCTCCACCTGCGGTGGTCTGCTGACTGCAAAGCTGATGAATAGACTTGCCGGCGGCAATGCAATCAACCCCCTCATTGGTTCCGCAGGTGTGTCCGCTGTCCCCATGGCTGCCCGTGTCTCCCAAATTGAGGGAGCTAAGTACGATCCCACCAACTTCCTGCTCATGCACGCCATGGGTCCCAACGTCGCAGGTGTCATCGGCTCTGCCGTCGCCGCAGGCGTGTTCCTGTCTTGGTTTGCATAAGGAGTACGAGGGGCTCTGCCCCTGACCCCCGCTTGAAACCTTTTGAGAAAAGGTTTCAAGACTTCCAAAACCTTTTGACAAAAAGGTTTTGACCGAGTGATCGAAAGGATCCGAGCCTTTTTCATTATTTTAGATTCTTGAAGGAGGCTTGGAGGAAACTTCTTGTAAGAAGTTTCCTCCAAGCGTACTCCTCTATATTCCGAGCTATCCACTTTTCAGAAAGGATAAAACTAACATGAGTCAGGTAAAAATCACCGAAACCGTTCTTCGTGACTCCCACCAGTCCCTCATCGCCACTCGTATGACCACCGAAGAGATGTTGCCCATTCTCTCGGCCATGGACGAGATCGGCTATCATTCTCTTGAGGCCTGGGGTGGTGCCACCTTCGATTCCTGCATGAGATTCCTCAATGAGGATCCGTGGGAAAGACTCCGCAAGATCCGCGGAGCTGTCAAGAACACCAAGCTTCAAATGCTGTTCCGCGGTCAGAACATTCTGGGCTACCGCCACTATGCCGACGACGTGGTGGAGTACTTCGTGCAGAAGTCCATCGCCAACGGCATCGATATCATCCGTATCTTTGATGCGCTGAACGACCCCAGAAACCTGAAGACCGCAATCAACGCCACCATCAAGGAGGGCGGTCATGTCCAGGCGGCCTTCTCCTACACCACGGGTGCGGTCTATACTCTGGACTACTACGCCAAGTACGCAAAGCAGCTCGAGGAGATGGGCGCGAATTCCATCTGTATCAAGGATATGTCGGGTCTGCTCAAGCCTTACGATGCATATGACCTCGTCAAGACCCTGAAGGAAAGCGTGAGTATCCCGATCCAGCTGCACACCCACTATACCGCAGGTCTTGCTTCTATGACCATCCTGAAGGCAGTGGAAGCCGGCGTAGACATCATTGACACCGCCATCTCTCCCATGGCGTTGGGTACCTCTCAGCCCCCCACCGAGCCCATCGTGGCGACCCTCGCAGGTACGCCCTACGATACAGGCCTCGATCTCCAAAAGCTCGACAAGATCACCAAGTACTTCACGCCTCTGCGCGAAAAGTATCTCAAGAGCGGACAGATGGATCCCAAGGTGCTGAAGGTAGACGTCAATGCTCTCTTGTATCAGGTGCCCGGCGGTATGCTCTCCAACCTCATGTCCCAGCTCAAGCAGGCGGGCAAGGAAGAAAAGCTCACCGAGGTTCTGGAGGAAGTGCCGCGTGTCCGTGCCGACGTGGGTTATCCTCCCCTCGTCACCCCCTCTTCTCAGATCGTGGGTACGCAGGCGGTGTTCAACGTCCTGATGGGCGAGAGATACAAGACCTGCACCAAGGAGTTCAAGGACATCGTGCTGGGTAAGTACGGTAAGACTCCCGTGGCCATTGATCCCGCCTTTGCAAAGACCATCATCGGAGATCAGAAGCCCATCACCTACCGTCCTGCCGACGATCTGCCTCCCGAGCTGGAAAAGCTCCGCGCAGAGATCCCCGCAGGATATCTGGAGCAGGATGAGGACGTATTGTCCTACGCGCTCTTTGATAAGGTTGCGCTGAAATTCTTTGAGTACAGAAAGAATCAGAAATACGGCGTAGACAGTGCACACGCCGATGCAGAAAACGGGGTGCATCCCGTATAACGAGCAGGATCCCCGTTAAAAAAACGGGGATCCATGCTTTTTTACAATGAATATTTATTTTGAGTTTATCATAATATAGTTAAATGATAATATAAATTGTTGTTTAGCGCCCTAAGGGGGTGCAGGGGCGCAGCCCCTGCACCTCACAATGGCGGCCGGCAGTGCCGAGGGCGGCTTTTTCTGCTCCGTCGCAACTTGGCAAATGAGCCGCAAGGCGAATTTGTTGTCGCAACCGTTGAATTTGGGTTTTAATTTTGTTCTTGTTGCGACGGCGCCCCGGCGCGCGGCGGAAGCCGCAAGAAGGTTTTTGAAAAACAAAATTGGTGTTGGGAAAACCTTTTGAAAACCTTATTTTTCATTGTGGAGTAAGGAAGTTTTGCTCCGCAAAACAGTTTTCATTTGATTCAGGGCGCTCGAGGCCGCCCCCGAAACCGCCGGCCATTTATCATAGGTTCTGGGGGCTTTGCCCCCAGAACCCCCATCGGTCATCCGACACCCGAGAGGTGTGGGGTTTACCCCACTAAACAACAATTTATAAGCCCAACCTCTTGTCGGGTGATATACCACCGTCACGAAGAGTACCACACCCATCAGCGCCCCCGCAGGCGCCGCATTACCCGCAAATAAATCATTTCCCAAAAAACAGAAAGGAGTCACCATGCCCGGTATCAACGACTATCTGGATTGGCGCGGCGATATCCCCGCCAACCGTGACAATATCAATGAAGTGGACAACCTCATCCTGTGTATGCTCGCTTATGTGGACTTTGAGGACATCATCCCCAATGATCCCAACGCGGAGGGCATTACACTCCGTGAGGCCGCAAAAGAGTATTTTTTTACCCACAAGGAGAACACGCCGCGTCCTCTCGGCCTCATTGTTCCTTCTGAGATCGTGACCCTTTTTCGCAGTTTGGCAGATCTGCCGCGCTACCGGGGCATATATCTGACAGGCTATGTCAATGAAATTTGCTTGGAACGCGAAATGCAGTTTTCCTGCCTTTCTTTCGTTTTCCCTGACGGTACGCGATTCGTGGCCTTCCGCGGCACGGATGATACCATTGTCGGTTGGAAGGAAGATTTTAAGCTCGGTTACATGGACGAGGTGCCCGCCCAGCGCAAGGCGGTGCAATATCTGGACAGCCTGGTGATCGAAGAGGGAACTGCGCTTTTCATCGGAGGACATTCCAAAGGCGGAAATCTGGCCGTTTGGGGTGCGGTACACGCCTCGGAATCGGTGCGCCGCGCAATCTGCCGCGTGTTCAGCAACGATGGACCGGGATTCAGTGAGGAGCTCATCAACTCTGAGATCTATCAAAGCCTTTCTGACCGATTTACCTTCCTTTTGCCGCAGTCTTCACTTGTGGGATTGCTTCTTTCCAATGACAGCACGTACCAGATCGTCAAAAGCCGCGCGCTGGGCGTTTTTCAGCACAACGGACTGTCATGGGACGTAATGGGCTCCTCCTTTGTGCGCATGGAAAGGCTGTCGGGGCAGGGAGTCCGCACCGATACCGTGATCCGTGAGCGCATAGACAGCATGAACCGCGAGGAAAAGCGCGTGCTGGCGGAAATGTTTTTTGAGGTTCTGGAGTCTACAGGCGCTACGACCCTGACAGAGCTGGCAGGCGGACATATCAAAAATGCATTTTCCATGCTCAAGACCTTCCAGACCTTCGATAAAGAAAAGAAGGAGATGGCCGCATACCTCGTCGGAAAGCTGTTTGACGTGAAGCTCGTGTCGGGCAGCAAGGAAAAAGAAATGGCTAAGGAGTTTTCCGGGGAAAAGCTGCTCGGCTTACGTGAGGATGCCGCAGAGGAAAATTTGGAAGCCCCGCACATATCCGAGAAAAGAAGCTCCAAGGCGCGTGTGCGTGTCGAGCTGTTTCCGCTCTTGCACTGTCGCATCAAAGGATAACGCAAGGTATAAGAAACCAAAAAAGCAAGCCCTTACGGCACGTTCAGATCGTGTCGTAAGGGCTTTTTGCGCGGCTATCAAATCACGCGCAGGATACTTATTGAATTATCATATTTTCTGCCGCCACTTCGTATACGGCGCAAATAAATAACTCTACCTCTCCGTCTCCCACCTTGTCCTCGGCAAGCAGACGGTTGTATTCATCGCGGAAAGCGGCGCAGTCTTCCTCGGCGGAAAACAGACCGTATTCGTTCAGCTTGGCGCGATGCTCGGCAAAATAGCGGTCAGCCTCCAACAACTCATAGATACAGTAGTTATCAAAGGGGATCTCACAGCACTCGTAGCCCAAAAGGGTCATGGGCGGCAGCGGAGCGTCCCATACCTCGTTTGTGTAGTCGGAGCAGATAAAGAGGAGACGGCAGGGGCGATCGTATACCTGACAGCCCGCCAGATAGTCCCTGAGCAGTTGGGGGTCGCTGACAAATTCGTTGATAAACCAATAGCCCTCTCCCGCGGGACGGGAAAAGCGGCGGTCACGAAGCTCGCGGACGGCGGGATCACGGCAAAGTCCTTGATCCGTCAAGGGATCCTGGGCATAGCGGTGAACCCCTCGGTAGTCCGCTTTGGGCAAAAATTGCTTGAAGGTGGGATCCTCTACGGTGAGATCCTGGATGAGAAAGCCGTTGGGGGTGAGCATGGGGACTCCTTTCCGTCAATCCTTTTCCTTAATGATCAAGCTCTGCAAAGCACCCAATCTTACCGTCACGTCGTGTCCCTTGTCGGTCTTCACGAACTCGCAAGGCACCAAGGCATCCTCAAAGGGATCGTACAGCACAGGCTCTTTCATGCCGTAAACCGTGAAGGCTGCCTCCACAGCTTCCTCGTTGGTGTTGACCAGCAGGCAGGCAAGGCCGTCTTTCGTGTCCTTGGCGAGGCGGAGCAGACCGTGGGTCACGCCCTTGGCGCGGATGGGGCAGAAGTTGGGATCGTCCTTATCAAAGTGCCACTTGAGAGGCTCCCACAGCTCTTCTTCGTCTGCCTCGGTCACGTCGCGGTAGGAGAGGATCTTGATCTTGCCGCTCACATCGTCAAAGATGTGCTTCATCTCGGCGGTTTGCTCCATGGGAGGCAAAATCAACGCGCTGTAGGTCTCGCCGTTTGCCCCGATCAGATGGCCGTGACCGTCCGACTTCATGCGAGATAAAGTCTCGCCATCCACGAAGTCAAAATCGATCTGATAGGCCAGGAGCATATCCATGATGATCTCCAAGGCCTCCTTACAGTTCTCCTCCCAGTAGGTGTAGGCACCGTACTGGGCATCCGAGGGCTTGTGATGGCGGCGGAAGGTCTCGATGGGGTAGTAGAGCAGAACGTCGGCCTTGTGCTTGCCCGACATGATAGTGTCGATGCGGCCGAGGGCGTGGTTGTAGTGGGTGTAGGTCTCGGGATCCATGAAGGTCTCGCCGTAGTAGTAGGTGAAGATGTCCACACCCAGGGCGTACTGGGCGCAGAGGGAGGCGTACATCTGATCATGGGTCACCTTGCCCCCTTGGGCGTGGGCAGAGACCTCGCTCATGACATGGGGGCGGTTGTAGTGGTGTGCCACCGAGGACACCAGCTTGGGGGTGAAGGCGTAGATTCCGTGGCAAAGCATGGAGGGAATGGACTGGAGCATATCAATGCCCGGGTAGTGCATATGGCGGAGCAGGGAGAAGAAATTGCCCTCAAAGACGGTGTGGAAGCGGATATCGTCCTCCAGAAGCAGGTGCCCCGAGAAGCTGACCTTATGTCGGGCGCACCAATCCGAGATCTGGGTGAAGAAGCTCTCCTCGTAGAGGTCGGACATGAGGGTATAGTAATCGTTGCGGATGCCGTTGGACTTTTCCGTGTCACCCATGAAAATGTGAATGAAATCGGGGAACAGGTCGCGGCCAAAGCGAGAGGCGTAGGCGTTCTCCACGTCGCGTCCGTAGGACAATACGGGATAGAGGGGCATTTCTGTGTCGTAGGGATCGTGGGTCGTGGGCGGGTACAGCCCCTTGTTGATATAACAGCCCATGAAGGAGGGCTCGTCGGTGAAGATAGCCTCCACCTGTCCGAGGGGAACGCAGGGATTGCCCGCGCCTGCAGTCATATGCTCGGGGATATGCTTTGCATACTGCTCGTAGGTGTTGCGGAGGAAGGCGGCCACGGCATCGCGGTTGGTCACGTCGATATAGCGGCGCGCCTCGGAGACGTTATGCACGCTGTGCGTGCCTTCGTAGAGACGTTTGCGGACGAAGGCCACGGCCATGGCAGGGCAAGGCCAAGGGTTTGTCAAGGTCACGGCCTCGGTGCTGTATCGGCAATCGGTTACCGCAAGGGTGGGGTAGTCCCCCTCGCCGTCAGGGATGAGGTTGCCCTCAAAGTCGGCGGCGTAGACGGCGGCGAACAAAAAGTGCTGATGGCCGCGGGGCAGCTCGATGGTCTTGGTCTCGCCCGCGTCCAAGGTCTCCTTGACCATGACCACGGCGGTGGCCTCAAAGTCGGGATTCTCGGCGATGGTCAGTCCTCCCGCGCCGCCGCTGGGGTAACCCTTTTCATCGTAGAGCCACAGGCGAAGACCCAGCCGCTCGCACTCGTCGGCGGCAAAGGCCAGGACGGCCCATTCCTCGGCGTCAAGGGTGTAATTATGGAAGGATACGTTGGTGACAATACCGCCGAAGCCTCGGGCCGCCATGGCGGTCAGATAGTCTGTCACCGCTTGCTTTTTGGTCTCCACGGGGGCATCGGGACGGTAAGGGAAGTTATGAACGATCTTCAGGGGAAGATTGTGGTTAGAGGGGATCATGGGGAACTCCTTTCGGTTGGGATCAGGGTATCTCATATCTGCCGAGCTTGCTCGGCGTGTATCTTTGTATCTCTGTATCTTCGTATCTTACCGATACGTTCCGTTCGCCATGGCTCTTACCTTAGCGAACAGTTCTTTTTCTTTGGCGTCCCACAGGGCGGGATCGCCCTCGTGCCTGACGGATGTTTCCAAAGACACGCAGCCCTCGAATCCGATCTCGTGGAGGGCATTTGTGAAATCCACCCAGTCAATGACACCCTCGCCGGGAAGCCAATGACAATCTCCGTGGCCGTCATTGTCGTGGACGTGGAGAGTGGCCAAAAGCTCCTTGCCGATGGCGCGGACGGCATCGGCAGGGGAATCACCGTAGACGGAGGCGTGTCCTGTGTCCAGACACATCTTCATGGTGGGGGTGTTCATGAGTTTCACGAACTCTAAGGTCTCGCCCCAGCGGGATAGCGGCAGGGAGGTAAAGGGCAGGTTTTCAAAGCAGATGATGACCCCAACCTCCTCGGCCACCTTACAAAGGCGGGAAAAGTGGTCGATATTCATTTGCCACAGCTCCTCCTTGTGTTCGGGGTTGTTCTCCCCGAAGGGCATGATACAATGAATGACAAAATAGGGCGCGCCCAGAAGGGCGGTGCCTCGGATGCCCTTTTCCATGGCGGCGTAGCGCTCGGCGCGGTCGTACTCTGAAAAATCCATGGCAGGCCAGCGCCACGCGCCGTGGGTCTGATTGACGAACAGACCGTTTGCCTCTATGATCTCTCGCTCACGTTTGAGGGAAGTGGCAAACTCCTCCTCGGATACGTGGAAGATCTTGTTTTCCGTATGGCAGAACTCGCCGTAGTCGATGGCGTCATAGCCCAAGGATTTGATGCGTTTAAGGGCTTTTTCAAAGCCGTATGCGCTGAGGAAGGGGCTGAATTCGGTGCAGGTTTTCATCATAACAATCTCCTTATGTAAAATCCAGTTCCTCGCCCTTATGGTTGGTAAATACGTGCTTTACGCCTTCTGCGGTGAAGGTCAAGGAAGTACCCGTGAACTCACCGGGCTTATGTCCGCCGCGCAGAGGCTCAGGATTGTCGCAGTGGGCAGAGGTGAGGAGGGTAGGGAAGGCGGGGATGGGGTCACCGTGGAAATAGGAATCGGGCTGGATGCCTACGCGATGCTCGTGACCGCAGATGAGCATATCGATGCCGATCTCGTTGAGGCATCTTATCCACTTTTCGTAGAGGGCGGGGTTGTAGTCGTTGAAGGGGCGGTCGGTGTATGTGAAGTTGATGTGGCAGAGGGCTACGCGGCGGGTGACGCCCTCGGCGTTGTAGGTGGTGTCGGCGTTTGCGATGAGGTCACGGAGATAGTCGGTCTGGGCGTTGCGGAAGCCGATGTAGTCGGCCACACCGCCATACTCGAGAGAGCCGTACTCAATGCTGGTGTCGGGCTTATCCTCGCCGCAATCCAGCACCACGCCCCAAACGGGACCCGCGCGGAAGGTATAGTAGGTGGCACCGTTTCGGGTGGGGATGTACTTATGAAGATGCTCGGCCATGTAGCCGCGGGTGTCATGGTTGCCGCGGATGTAGACGGTGGGGAATCTGCCTCCCGTGATGGCGGCGGTGAGGCGGTGCAGGGTGGTGACCTGCTCTTTGCTGGCGGCGGAATCACCGATGTCGCCCAGCAAGATGAGGAAATCAAAGCTTCCGTGAGCCAGCGCGGTCTCGGCGGGGACGGTCACCTGTCCGTGGGTATCGGCCAGGACGTAGGCCTTGATATCCCCCGTCTCGGGGATAGGGGTGAAGGGATAGTCGTAGGCCTCGGTGGGGGCCGGCTTGGGGTAGTAGTTGCAGTGATCCGCCAGGGGGGTGATATGGACGCGGTAGGCCCCGGCCTTGTCCAGAAGAGACATGGGGACCTTGATCTTATGCACGTCGGTGTCCGAGCGCATGACGCCGTTTACGTTGTCGGTGAAGGTGCGGCCGTCCACCACAACGGATGCCATGGCCGGTTTGTCACAAAGGAAAATCAATTCGTAGTCCTTTTCCACCAGGAAGACGCCGGGGTGGCAGACGAGAGAAGCAGTTTCGACGGCGTTGACAGGGATGGGGGCTGAATTCATATCATTCGTCCTCCTTTTCAACCTCCAGATAGGGGGTCACGTCGATCTTGGCCAGCTCAGATGCGGGGATCTTGGATTTGGCACGCTCAAAATACTGGATGTTATTTCGAAGCATGAAGGTAAACTGATTGTTGGGGGTACGTCCTTCGGCGGCGCTGACGTAGAGCAGCTTGCGGAGCAGATCCTCGGAGAGACGGACGGTGACGGTGTAATTCTGTTTCATGGCGATCTCCTTTGATAGAAATGGTGGAAATTTGCGGGACGTCGAAGGCGGCGTCCCTGCGGCTGTGGTCATAAAAGGGCGGCCGCGCACGGCCATCCAAAAAGGGCGGCCACGCAGGGCCGCCCCTACAGGATCGGTGATATATGGAAATACGATAGGTCAAGCGGAGAGCTGACTTATCTGGATACCTGCGACATCTTGGTCAGCATATTGTAGTAGCGCAGGATGTGCAGAGCCTTGGCGGTTGCCTCGAAATAAACGACCTGCAGGTCTCCGTCCTCTTCAAAGACCGCGTAGTAAATATCGGGAGCGGCCATATGCGATACGAACAGGTGATTTTTGACCAGCGGCAGGGTCTCAAGATGTGCTCTTGCTTCCTCATCGTAGGGGGCGATCTCGTGCATATCCTTGATGGTGAGCTCCAGAACCTTCTTACGGCGCATACCGCCGTTGATACGGGAGAAGGTCATGATGCCGGAGGTCATGGAATACTCCAACTCGACGTTGAAAAGCTTCCAGAAATACAGCACAAGGCCGAGGAAGGACAGGGGAAGAATGACTACAGGATAGAGTTGAACTGCAAGGCAAACGACAGCAAAGCCGACAGGAACTGCGAGTACACCGATGCGGCAGAGCGTTTTCTTGAGCTTGCGGAAGCCCTCAGGCTTTTCATCTACGACGAACTCGTAGGTACTGGACTCATGCATGGGAAATACCTCTTTCGTTTCAATTAAGACTTGATTGTATATCAACGGGTACATTATAACATACATTCAAGGAAAATGCAACCGAAAAATATGTAAATTGTAAATTTTCACAAAATATTGATTCTACCCTTGATTCTTGACAAAAAATGTAGTATAATATAATGAATCCATATATCTCTCTAAAGGAGCTGAAACTTTATGAAAGCAGTTATCACCGTCACGGGTAAGGACAGCGTCGGTATCATCGCTAAAGTAGCGACTGCCTGTGCCGAGTACGACGCCAATATCGTGGACATTTCCCAGAGTGTTCTGCAGGACTATTTCGCTATGATCATGCTGGCGGATATCGATCGCCTGAGCATTGATTTCTCCCTCTTCGTGGACAAGCTCTCGGAGCTTGGCAAAGCGCAGGGGTTGGAGATCCATACCATGCACGAAGATATTTTCAATACCATGCACCACATCTGAGAGGCCCCACATATGCTTGATACAAGAGACATTCTCGAAACCATACAGATGATCCGTCAGGAAAATCTGGATATCCGTACCATTACCATGGGTATCTCGCTGTTCGATTGCGTCAGCGACGACGCGGATCGCCTGTGTGATAAGATCTATGATAAGATCACAAAAACCGCCGAGCATCTGGTGGAAACCGGCTGTGACATCGAAAAGAAATACGGCATTCCCATCGTCAACAAGCGCATTTCGGTGACCCCCGTGTCCCTCGTGGGCGGCAATCTGTCCCCCAACGGCTTTTTGAAGGTGGCGCACGCCCTGCAAAGAGCGGCGGATACCACGGGCGTCAACTTCATCGGCGGTTACTCCGCGCTTGTTCATAAGGGCATGACCGTGGGTGACCGAAATCTCATTTCCGTCATTCCCGAGGCTTTGGCCGAAACGGAGCTCGTTTGCTCCTCGGTCAACGTTGCGACCACCAAGGCGGGCATCAATATGGATGCCATCCGTCTCATGGGCTCTACCATCCGCCGCGCCGCCGAGCTGACGGCAGACCGCAACTCCATCGGATGTGCCAAGCTCGTGGTCTTCGCCAACGTCCCCGAGGACAACCCCTTCATGGCAGGTGCCTTCCACGGTGTCGGTGAACCCGATACGGTCATCAACGTGGGTGTCAGCGGCCCCGGCGTGGTCAGCTCTGCCATTAAGAGAGCAGGGGACTGTGACCTTTCCGCCTTGGCCGATATTATCAAAAAGACTGCCTTCAAGATCACCCGTGTGGGTCAGCTCGTGGCTTCCGAGGCCGCTGATCGCTTGGGCGTTCCCTTCGGTATCATCGACCTTTCCTTGGCGCCTACCCCCGCTGTCGGCGACTCTGTGGCGCATATCCTGGAGGAAATGGGTCTCGAGACCTGTGGTGCGCACGGTACCACCGCCTGCCTCGCCATGCTCAATGATGCCGTTAAAAAGGGCGGCGTCATGGCCTCCTCTCACGTGGGAGGTCTGTCGGGTGCCTTCATCCCCGTGTCTGAGGATGCAGGCATGATCGCCGCGGTCGAAAAGGGTGTCCTGACCATGGAGAAGCTGGAGGCTATGACCGCTGTTTGCTCCGTCGGTCTTGACATGATCGTCATTCCCGGTGACACCACCGAGGAGGTCATCTGCGGTATCATCGCGGATGAAATTTCCATCGGTGTCGCAAATACCAAAACCACCGCCGTCCGTGTCATCCCTGCCATTGGAAAGGAGATCGGCGAGGAGCTTGATTTCGGAGGCCTTTTGGGTCACGCGCCCGTCATGGCACTCAAGACCCAATCTCCCGCCAAGTTTATTCACCGCGGCGGCCGCATTCCCGCACCCATCCACAGCTTGAAAAACTAAAAATCTCTATACAGAAAGGAAACAAAACCATGAAAATCGCAAAGATCATTAAGACCGTTGCCTCCGCAGGCACCGCTGTCGTCGGCTTCGGCGCCAAGGCTTTGGACTTCGCTGACCACATCATCCACCGCGAAGAATATGAGGCAAAGAAAAGACGTAAGCGCATCATCGGCATTACCCTCGGTATCATCGGCGGCGTGATCGCTGTTCTGCTGTTCCCCTATAAGCTGGTTGTCAAGAAGAACGGTGACTTTGAGATCCGCACCCTTCTGCTCCGTATCTACCGCAACAGCGAGGACTATGATCTGCCCGAGGGCGGCTCTGAGTCTTTTGACATCGAAGGCATGGAGGACGACGAGGTCGTTGAGTGCCAGCTCGTTGAGGCTGAGGATTGATCCTTTCCATGAAGGAGCTGTCTGAGATCACGACACCCGCGCTTGCATACCTTGGGGACAGCGTCCTTGAAGTATGCGTGCGTACTTATCTTGTGTCGGAGTTGGGGCTTTCCACTTCGGCACATCTCAACCGCCATGCGCTGAAATTTGTCTGTGCCGCGGCACAGTCGCAAGCCATGGATCTGCTTGAGCCTATCCTGACCGAAGAAGAAGCTGCGGTTTTTAAGCGCGGTCGTAATATGGGACACGGAAACGTCCCTAAAAACGCATCCGTTAAGGACTATCGCCGTGCCACGGGCATGGAGGTCTTATTTGGATATCTCTCCCTGACAGGGCAGGATGAACGCTTGCATACCCTGTTCCGCATCGGCTACGGCTTAGATGCGGTCACCGAGCCTGCTTCTTTGGAATCCAACCCCCAGTAAACGAAAAGGAAATCATCATTATGGCAAACCATCCTCGTGTAAAGCTCTCCGTCGTTGAGGCGGGAGACGAGATTTTTCCCCTCGGTGACATCATCATCGAGCTCTACCCTGAAAAAGCCCCCGCAACCGTGGAGAATTTTTTGAACCTGGTCAAGAGCGGATTTTACAAAGGTCTGATCTTCCACCGTGTCATCAAGGGCTTTATGATCCAAGGCGGTGGCTTTGACCATCGCTTCGTGCAGAAGCCTGCTAAGGCTATCCACGGCGAATTTATCGCCAACGGTTACATGGCCAACGACTTGAAGCACAAGAGAGGCGTCATTTCCATGGCGCGCACCTCCGATCCCGATTCCGCATCTTCCCAGTTCTTCATCATGCATGAGGATGCCCCTCATCTGGATGCACAGTATGCCGGCTTTGGCGCGGTTGTGGACGGAATGAGTGTCGTGGATAAGATCGCTGCCTGCAAGACGGGTCGTTACCAGTATTATACCGATGTGCCCCGTGTATGTATTTCCATCAGCGAGGCCTGCGTCCTTGAGGATGCTTGAGCGTTGATTCATTTTTAATCTTACAGAAAGGAGAAAAAACATGAAAAACACAGGACTGATCATTGCACTGGGCGTTATGAGCAGCATTGCCATCGCCGCTACCGTTGCACTGAGCACCAAGGGTGGCAGAGACGCTGCTGAGAAGGCTACCGGTAAGGTCAAGGAAGTTTCCGGTAAGGCTGTTGCTAAGACCAAGGAAGTTTCCGGCAAGGCTGTTGCCAAGACCAAGGAAGTTTCCGGCAAGGTGATCTCTAAGATCAAAAAGGCTCCCGTCGATGCAACCTGCGAAGAGATCTGCGCAGAGGCTGAAGCGGTTGAGGCGGTCGAAGTCGAGGAAGAGCTTCCCGAAATCGCTCCCGAAGCTTGATGCTGTTATAAAAAAGGCCGTACATACGGCCTTTTTTAAGTCATACCATTCCCATGAAACGGAGGGAAAACATGAAAATATGTGTGCTGGATGTCGCCACGTTGGGGGCCGATCTGGATCTGTCGCCCCTGTCCGCTGTCGGCGAAGTGACTTATTACGATACTACACCGCCGCACCTTGTCCGCGAGCGCATTGCGGGACAGGATGTCGTGGTTATCAATAAAATCAAGATCAATGCCGAGACCCTTCCCGAAGGCAAGGATGCGCCTTCTCTTGTGTGCGTGTGTGCCACGGGATATGACAACATTGATCTGGACGTATGCCGCACCCGAGGGATCGCCGTGTCCAACGTGGTTGGGTATTCCACCGAAAGCGTGACCCAGGTGACCGTGGGGTTGGTGCTCTCGCTTGTGACGCATCTTTCTGCATATACCGCTTCTACCGCCGACGGTTCTTACACGCATGGCGGCTGTGCCAACCGCCTGATCCCCCCATACCGCGAGATCTCGGGCATGACGTGGGGCATCCTGGGTGCAGGGAAGATCGGCTCCCGCGTGGCTGAGGTGGCTTTGGCTCTCGGTTGCAACGTTCTGACCTGCCGCCGTCATCCGGACGGTCAAAGCGTGGATCTGGATACGTTGCTTTCAAACTCGGATATCATCACCGTCCATACCCCCCTGACCCCCGAAACGCGCGGGCTTATCGGAAAAGAAGCGATCTCCAAAACCAAACGCGGTGTGGTGATCGTCAACATGGCACGCGGTGCCGTGACCGATGAGGCTGCGCTTGCCGAGGCCGTCCTCGACGGACATATCGGTGGACTGGGCGCGGATGTGTTCAGCGTTGAGCCGTTCCCCGAGGATCATCCGTTCTATGCTCTCCGCAACCATCCTGCCGTTCTTTTGACTCCGCATATGTCTTGGGGGGCGTATGAGTCTCGCGCCAGATGCCTTGCCGAGGTTGCGCAGAATATTATGGCATTTGCGCGTGGGGAAAAACGGAATCGGGTAGATTTGATCAGGTAAATTGTTTTTTATTTTCCTATCAACTTTCTTTCCTCGTCGAAAGAAAGTTGCAAAGAATCGCCGCTCAGGGCAGAACCTACGGTTCTCCCCAAGACCCCAACTCCCTCGTGACGCACGCCGCTCCCCGATAGGGGAGTGGAGCGGCTAT
>JAGASP010000100.1 GCA_017621695.1 Clostridia bacterium | reverse complement strand
TTGTCGATGTCGGGACGACGGGCGACCACACAGGGTCGCCCCTACGGCATCAAATGACTAACCGCTAAAAATAATTTACGAGGGTTATTGTCGTTCTGTAGGGGCGGATTCCATATCCGCCCGAAAACTTCCTAAAGATCTAAATAAATCAATGATTTTTTATATCGGGCGGATATGGAATCCGCCCCTACAAGTTTCGTTAATCTCCCGTAAACAACAATTTACCGTTGCACTTCCCATCGGGTGATGAACACGGACACGGAGAGCGTCACGCGAGCGTTGGCCGCCGCACTGCGGCAAACAACAATTTACCTTATTCTTAAATCAAAGGGGAAAGCCTCAGCTCTCCCCTTCTCTATGAAATTACTTGACGAACTCGCGAGCAACCTTGCCAAGTCTCGCCACGCCCTCAATGATCTGCGCATCCGAAGGAGTGGAGTAGTTCAGGCGGAAGGAGTTGGAGCCTTCGGTCACATCACAATTGAAGGTGGCGCCGGGAACGATCATCAGCTTTTCGGCAATGCAGGCCTTGAGGAACGACGCCGCATCGGTGCCGTCGGGCAGAGTCACCCAGATGAACAGGCCACCCTCGGGTCGGGTGAACTTGACGGCGGCGGGAAGCTCTTTCTCAAGGCAATCCAACATGAGTCTGCACTTGCGGCCGTAGACCTCACGGATCATGGCAATGTGGGCGTCCAGATCGCACTCGGTCATGAACTTGTAGCAGAGCATCTGGAAGAACTGGTTGGTGTGGACGTCCTCGGACTGCTTGGCCACCACCATTTTGGCGGCCACCTCCTCAGGAGCCACCACGAAGCCCACGCGCATACCCGCGGAGAGGATCTTGGAGAAGGAGGAGCAGTAAATGACCAGACCTTCGGTGTCAAAGCTCTTGATGGTGGGGATCTCCTCACCGGCAAAGCGAAGCTCGCCGTAGGGGTTGTCCTCCAGGATCATGAGGCCGTACTTCTTGCAGACCTCGTAGATAGCCTTGCGCTTCGTGAGAGAGGTGGTGATACCTGCGGGATTCTGGAAGGTGGGGATAATGTAAAGTAGCTTAGCGTTGGGGGTATTCTTGATGGTCTCCTCCAGGGCCTCCACGTTCATGCCATCGTCCTCGATGGGCACGCCCACGGTGTTGTATCCGCAGGAGCGGAAGGCGTTCAGACCGCCGATGAAGGTGGGGTTCTCGCAGATAACGGTGTCGCCCTCGTTGCAGAACACTTTAGCGGCCAATTCAATGCCCTGGTTACCGCCCGAGACGATGATGGTGGTATCGTTGAAGCTGTCACCGTCGGCCACCGACTTACCGATACCCCAGACGTTCTTCTGTCTCTCGGCCACGGCGCGGCGGAGAGGCTCGTAGCCGTCGGTAGCGCCGTACTGGAGGGCGGTGGTGGAATCGTTTGCGAAAATATCAGCGGCAAAGCGCGCCAGATCCGCCACAGGGAAGGTCTCGGGGGCAGGATTGCCCGCGGCGAGGGTGATGGTGTCGGCGTCCTTAGGGGCTTTCAGGATCTCACGGATAGCGGAGGGCTTGAGGCTGGCGATCTTGTTGGAGAACTCATATGTCATGATAGAATTTCCTTTCGTGGGTAGGGGGATTTATGATAGTATATTGTAGCACAAAACAAGGAGATTTGCAAGGGGGTTTGGGAGAAAATGCGCATATTTATGCAAAAAGAGGCCACTAAAAGCAGCCTCTTTGAGGAGATACGGCGTGAGTCTTATGACCGTCTGCCGCCATCAGAACCAATAACCGTGCATCTTCTGTGAAAAAGCAACCGTACTTATGGGCGTTTTTCAGAGCCTCGCGGTGGTGTGTGCAAAGCTCGTGCGCCGCGATCGCATCATCTCACGAAAGCTTTTCGGGTGCTCGGTAGGCGAAACGGAAAGGTCTTCCCTGCTCGGGCTTAAAGATCTGCTCCACCATGGGCTGCACCGACTGGATGCGCTGGTCCGAGCCTGCGTCATAGCGGTAGAAAAGCCCGTTCTCCGCAGGCCCCGCGTTGATGAAGACGTGGCGGGGATAATCGCGGTACTTATCGGGCAGCTCGGGTCCGAAATGGCGGGAATTCCCCTCAAAAATCAGATCCCCGGGGCGTACCTCGTCAGGGTCTTCGATACGGATAAAGCCGCTCTTGATAAGGAACTCCTCCAGATTGGGTGAGAAGTACAGAGGCAGCCCCTTGGTCTTTGGCTGGTGTGCGGTATACCCTGCCTCATAGAGCGTCCACCCGCAGAAGCGGTCACAGGAGACCAGCTTTTCGGGGTTCTCGGACTCCTTGTCCAGCGCGGGGTTTTGGTCGGCATCTCCGTATTTGTATCCGTGGACACGCATATGATCTGCCACGCACTTGGCGTGGTAGAGGATGTGGGAGGCTACATAGGAGCCGACGGGGGAGTAGACACCCTCGCCTGCCTCATCGCAGACACAGTAGCCGTATGCGGCTTTTTCATCCACCGCCCGCTTGGCATCCTCCAAGCTTTCAAAAGCGTCGGTCAAGCGTCCTTCGACCCCGTGGAAGGGGATGTAAAGATAAAACATAACGGATTCCTCCTTAAAAATTTTTGTCGGGTGCAAAAGGCAACAAAGGAAGCGCAAGCTTCCAATGGCTATACCTCTCGGATATAGTCCACAGGCTCGTATCTGAGCGCTGCAATGACGGCATCCCATCGCTCCCTCATGTCACTTTCGGGATCATGATACAGCACGGGACGAAAGCCGCCGTCCAGATAAGTCTTGATGGCGGGCAGGCGAAAATCATCGGTGGTCAGCACGGCGTGGGTACAGCCCGCGGCCTCCATGATCTCCAGCGCAAAAGACAGCATCGCGTGCCCGATTCCCTTCCCTCGACATTCGGGCAGAGCGGCCACCATATGCAGGTATCCTTCCCCGTTCGGGTGGGACACAGCAGCAGAGGTTGCCACGCGTCGGCCGCTGGGGTCTATGACAAAAAACAGATTTTTTTCGGGAATCAGATCGGGATACTGCATAATGCAGGAATCGAAGCATTCCTTTCCGCCGTTTTCGGGAAGCAGGCCGTGACGGCAGATGGTGACCCAGTCGTTGATTTCGGCATCGGTGCCTGCAAAAAACGCGCAACGGTATCCGTCGGGCAAGGAGCGCGGGGTAATTTTTTGTTGATACCGCAGCATTTTCAGTTGTTGCATGGTAAGCCTCCTTTGGATGGTAAATTGTTGTTTAGCGGGCAGTGCCCGCGGCCAATATCGCGTGACACCCTCCGTGTCAAAAGCGTATCACCCGATGGGCAGTATTACGGTAAATTGTTGTTTATCTTTCTACTAACTTTTCTCTCCGCAGCAAGAGAAAAGTTACAAAAGAGCGCTGCCAAAGGCAGAACCTACGGTTCTCCTCTGGACTCCAACTCCCTCGTGACGCTCGCAGTCCCCCGATAAGGGAGGGGGACTGCAACAGCGTGTCATGTGTCAGCCAACGCCGACAGCCCGCCCCTGCGGCGGAGCGCCTTGGGGCTCATCAAAAAGCTGTTTAGAGACTTTCTGCTGGTCAAAATACCATCTGTTACGAGCCGCGACTGTGAACCTACAGTTTTGACAGCGAATGGAAACGAGAGGCTGGTTTTCGTCAAAAACGATAACGCTGACAAAAGTTTTTCGCATACACGCAGTGTTTTTTCGCACATGAGCTTACCTCGAAAGGTCAGAGCGGTAGCTTCAATATTTGAAGAAACACTTGGAATTATTCGACCAACTTTCCACCTGTCAACCAGCGCGGCATGAGCCCCAAGGCGCTCCGCCGCAGGGGCGGGCTGTCGGCGTTGGCTGACACAAAACACGCGATAGCCGCTCCACTCCCCTATCGGGGAGCGGCGTGCGTCACGAGGGAGTTGGGGTCTTGGGGAGAACCGTAGGTTCTGCCCTGAGCGGCGATTCTTTGCAACTTTCTTTCGAC
>JAGASP010000099.1 GCA_017621695.1 Clostridia bacterium | reverse complement strand
CGAGATCATCGTGGACGAAGACGGCAACGTAACCGCTGTCGTGACCACGCCCTGGTACACCGAGATCCGCTTCACCGAGCAGATCATGACCTTCACGGTCATCTTTGAGTACTACGACGAGAACGGCAACTGGACGAAGGTCGAATACACCTTCGAGTACGGACAGGAGGCTGTTGCTCCTCAAATTCCCGAGAAGGTTGTAACTCTGTATACCACCTACGAGTTTGACGGTTGGGATCAAGCGATGATCCCTGTTATGCAGGATCTGACATTCCGTGCGCAGTATAAGACTTCTCAGAACTACACCGGTGAGAACGGCGAAACTGTGGAAAAGGGAGAGGATTCCTTGGACATCACCGTGAATAACGGTACGGATGAATCCGAGATTCCCTTCAGTCCTATTCTCAGTGAGATCAAAAATGGCCTCGACGTGCCTCTCAATTACACGCACATCTTTGCAGACGGCTACTATCTTGAGGTGATCTTCTCTGAAACCGCTGAGGATCACGCAAGACTCCTGGCTGCTATTGAAGCAGCGCTGGCCGAAGCAGGTCTGCCTTTGGATTCTTCCGTCACGCTCTACACGGCGCGTTCGGTCATGACTCCCGAGGAGCTCAGCGCCGTGCTGACGCCCGAGCAAATCGAAGCGTTGTTCGGAAATGACCGTATCAATGCGGTTTACAAGTACGAAATTTCCTTCAAGGTCGGTGATACCGTCCTGTCCGTCAACGGTTTGGAAAACAACCTCCACCGCGTGAACGTGAACTACGATCCCGATTCCGACAGCCAGTTTAAGGTTGTAACCGATCAGGGTGAAGAATTGGATTCTGATTTGACCCCCGGTGGCGATAAGGGCGGAGAGGTCGTCTTCTCGACACCTCACTACTCCAGCTTCTTCGTGGTTGATTATTCCGAGGTCTATGTTGCCAACATCGGCACGACGGAGAATATCACCATCGTTGTAAATCCTGCCGACGGTGTTTTGGGCACGCTGATTACCGTGACCGCTACTCCCGCAGAGGATTACCATCTGGTTCGCCTCTACTACGTATTCAACGGTCAGGAAGTAACCATTACCAACGGTCAGTTTACGCTGCCCGGTGATGTGGAGATCAAGGCTGAGCTCAAGAAGATCCATACGGTTACCTTCGTGGGCTTTGACGGTTCCATCATTGGCACGGTACGCGTGATTGACGGCGAAGCAGCAAGCGCACCCAACGCACCTGCTGTGGTAGGCTACAGCTTCGTTACTTGGGATACGATTTTCTCCAATGTAACTTCCGACATGACGGTTACTGCGATTTATGAAATCAACCAGTACACCATCACCTTTGACAGCAACGACGGTTCTGATGTAGAGTCCATCACGCAGGATTACAATACTGCAGTAACGGCTCCCGCAGATCCTACCAAGACCGGCTACACCTTCGCAGGTTGGTACAGCGATGAGGCTCTGACCAAGGCTTACACCTTCGGTACGATGCCCGCAGAGGATATCACCCTGTACGCAAAGTGGACGGTCAATCAGTACACCATCACCTTTGACAGCAACGACGGTTCTGATGTAGAGTCCATCACGCAGGATTACAATACTGCAGTAACGGCTCCCGCAGATCCCACCAAGACCGGCTACACCTTCGCAGGCTGGTACAGCGATGAGGCTCTGACCAAGGCTTACACCTTCGGTACGATGCCCGCAGAGGATATCACCCTGTACGCAAAGTGGACGGTCAACCGGTACACCATCACCTTTGACAGCAACGACGGTTCTGCTGTGGATCCCATTACGGCTGATTACGGTGCAACCGTAACCAAGCCCGCAGATCCCACCAAGACCGGCTACACCTTCGCAGGCTGGTACAGCGACGAGGCTCTGACCGAGGCTTACACCTTCGGTACGATGCCCGCAGAGGATATCACCCTGTACGCAAAGTGGACGGTCAACCGCTACACCATCACCTTTGACAGCAACGACGGTTCTGCTGTGGATCCCATTACGGCTGATTACGGTGCAACCGTAACCAAGCCCGCAGATCCTACCAAGACCGGCTACACCTTCGCAGGCTGGTACAGCGATGAGGCTCTGACCGAGGCTTACACCTTCGGTACGATGCCCGCAGAGGATATTACCCTGTACGCAAAGTGGACGGTCAATCAGTACACCATCATCTTCAAGGATTATGACGGTACTGAACTCAAGAAGGAGACTCTCGATTACGGTGCAGCCATTGTGGCTCCTGCAGATCCCACGCGTGCTCCTTCCTTCGATACCATCTACAGATTCAACGGTTGGAATCCTGAGGTTGCTGAAACCGTCACCGGTGACGCTACCTATACCGCAACCTATACCGAAAGTCCCCGTAACAACAACGAGAATGTAGAGATCGAGCAGAAGCCCGACGGAACGATCGATGTAGGCGGTGACGCAGGAGATGAGGACGGCGACGGTAAGGAAGAAGTTGAGATCCCCGGCGGTCCGGTCCTTGACGGTATGGAAGATGATCTGGATCAGCCCATCAATATCAACATCAACTTCAGCGACGGCCACTTCCTGAAGGCGGTCATCCTCCCTGAGGATCAGGCAGAGATTATGAAGCAGCTTAAGGCAATCCTTGAGGCACAGGGCCTGACTAACGATGACGTGAAGATCGTGGTTTCCCGCGAGGCAGTCACGTTGGATGGCAAGTCCGCATACCTCTATGAGCTTGGCTTCAAGGTTGGCAATGTGCTGGTGAGCCTGGAAGGTAAGGGTGCTAACACCATTACCGTCAGCGCCCCCGTGGCCGACGGCATGGATGCAGGCTTTGAGGTTTACCTCAAGAACATGGGCGGCGAATATGAACTGATCACCGCAGAATGCACAGCCGAAAACGGCATTGCAAGCGTATCCTTCTCTATCAAGTATTACACCGCATTCCGTGTCAAGGACGTTTCTACTGTGGTAACGCAGGTTCCCGGTGTCGTTGAAACCGATACCGAGGCAGAAACTGAACCCTCCGGTTGCGACGGCTCCAATGCTTGGTGGATCATCCTGCTCGTGGTCGTGCTTCTCGTAGTCCTTGGCCTCGTTGGATTTGTTCTCTACCAGAAGGGTATCCTCTTCAAGCAGATCCAGAAGACCATGGATGAAAGCGCTGAGGACGAAAATGCCTCCGGTGCACCTCTGTTCATTCCTCTGGGCGAAGAACTGCCCGAAGAAGAGCTGGAGGAAATCCACATCGTGAATGAAGTTTCCGTAGAGGACGTTGACAAGATGATGAGCGACTATACTGCTGAGCATATTCTGGAGGAATCCGATAAGGTCGGCGGTCTTGGCAAGCTTGGTATCATCAACGTTGGCGTACTGCACAATGAATTTGAGGATGGCGATACTGTCAACCTTGAAATTCTGAAGGAAAAGGATATGATCGCAGACAGCATCGGACGACTCAAGGTGCTGGCCAGCGGATCTCTCGATAAGGCTTTGACTGTGGAGGCAGATGCATTCTCCGTTCAGGCCATCAAGATGATTACCCTGACAGGCGGTCATGCCGTAAAGCTTCGCACCAATACGGAAGGCGCAGCTCAGAATCAGAAGAAGCGCAAGAAGTAAAAATGATGCTCCCAACGGGTGAAAGTCTTGGGACTGATCACCCGTGGGACTGGCAAAATCCCTGCCGCAAGGCAGGGATTTTGTTTTTCATGGAGGAAAATCTTGGTGACTATTTCCTGCAGAGAGATATATTCACACGGAGTTCATAAAGATGTGATACAATCAAACCAATTATGTACTGTCTCCGATATGTGTTTTTTGCGCTGTATTCGGAGATATAAGGAAGGATCCGTTTATGAAAGAAAAAAAACAAAACGAGGCGATCCGAAACGGTTGTCCCGTTCGTAAAACCTCAATCGGCGGACAAGCGCTGATGGAGGGTATTATGATGCGTGGCCCCAAAATGACGGCCATGGCCGTACGCAATACCAAGGGTGAGGTAGTGATTGAATCTTTTCCCACAGAAGGTAAAAAACGAGCCAAAATTTTCAAGCTTCCCATTATCCGCGGCGTGTTCGGCTTTGTGGATTCCATGACTCTCGGATATAAGTGCCTCATGCGTTCGGCGGAAATTTCGGGTCTGGAAGAATTGGAAGCCGAGATGGCACAGGAAAAGGCAGAAAAGAAAGCCTTGAAAGTAGCTGAACAAGCGGCTAAAAAGGGAACTGCTACACCTGAGCAACTGCAGTTGATCCAAACGGCGCACGCCAAAGCGGAAGAAAAGAAGCTCCTGGATGCCGCTGAGCAGGCCGCAAAGAAGGGAACTGCCACACCTGAGCAGCTGGTGTTCATTGAAAATGCCAAGACCAATGCCGAGGCGGCAGAGACCCAAGCAAATGAACAAGCCAAGATTTCCGAAGAAGCTCCTAAAGACAAGGCTAAGAACGAAGAAAAGAAGGAAAGCTCGGCTTTCATGAATATTTTCATGGTCATTTCGGTTGTACTCGCGGTGGCTATGATGATCGGACTGTTTTTCTGGATGCCTTCCTTCCTTTACAAGGACGTTCTGGAGGCATACGTCCCCTTTATCCCGGAGGGCAATCCCTTTTTGCAATCGGTCTGTGAAACGACTCTCCGTCTCCTGCTTCTCATGGGTTATATGTTCCTCATGCGTCTCATGAAGGATACGCGCCGTACCTTCCAGTACCACGGTGCTGAGCATAAGACCATTTTCTGCTACGAGCACGGACTTGCGTTGACCGTGGAAAACGTGAAGAAGGAACGCCGTTTCCATCCCAGATGCGGTACGTCCTTCCTTGTGCTCATGCTCCTTGTAGGTATCGTGATCGGCTTTTTCATCCCCGCCGGCTTGAACAAGTGGATCCGCACCGCCGTCAAGCTGTTGCTCCTGCCCTTGACCATGGGCATCGGATATGAACTGATCAAGATCTGCGGTAAGCATGACAACTGGCTCACCCGCATCATCGCAGCCCCCGGCCTGTGGTTCCAGCGCCTGACGGTTATGGAGCCCGATGAGGATATGATCGAGTGCGCGATCGCCTCTATTCAAGAGGTCATCCCCGAGGACGGAAGCGATCAGATCTGACAGCAATCCCGCCTGCTATCCTTGATTCATAAAAACGGCAAAAAAGCATATAATATCAGATGAAACCGCGTGATCGTTGCATCGCGTGACCGCAAAACTTTCGCCGAAAGGAAATTTACCATGAAAACCATTGTTTGCAAAACCTATGAAGAAATGTCCGCTTGCGCAGCTGATATCATCGCTGACGTGATGAAAAAGAAGCCTGCGTGTGTGTTGGGGCTGGCAACCGGTTCTACCCCTGTAGGCACTTACAAAGAGCTGATCCGCAAGCACCGTGCAGGTGAGATCGACTTTTCTGCCGTTACGACGGTCAATCTGGATGAATATTACCCCATTTCTCCCGAAAATGATCAGTCTTACCGTTATTTTATGAACGTAAACCTGTTCGATCACGTCAACGTGGATAAGGCAAAAACCTACGTTCCCGACGGAACGGCCGCGGATCCCGACGAGGCTTGCGCGGCATATGAGGCGCTGGTTTCCAAGGTTGGCCCTGCTGATATCCAGGTGTTGGGTATCGGCCAGAATGGACATATCGGCTTTAATGAGCCTGACAGCGCGCTGGAGGTTGCTACTCACGTCACGGGTTTGACCGATAGCACCATCCGGGCAAATGCCCGTTTCTTTGCCTCTGTAGAGGATGTTCCCACCAAGGCGCTGACCATGGGCATCGGTACCATTCTGTCTGCCAAAAAGATCATCATTCTGGCCAACGGTGCGGCCAAGGCCGCGGCGGTTGCCAAAATGCTTGAAGGCAAGCTGGACACCTCCTGTCCTGCTTCCATGCTGAATCTCCATGCCGACGTGACCGTCATTTGTGACGAAGCGGCTATGGGGCAATAAACGCACATTCCTGACAATATCTCCCATCTTCCCCATTTGTATATCTCACCCTGCCCGTGGCAAATACTTTTCCTGAAGTCAGGAGGCGATGATCGTCTCCGATCAGGAGTTTTGCCATGTTTAACAACCATAAAGTTGTCATCTGCGGTGTTAATACAGCCGACCTCAAGGTACTCACCGAGGAAGAAAAGCAATCACTCATGCTCCGCATCCGCGCAGGGGACAAAGAGGCCAGAAAAGACATGATCTGCGGAAATCTCCGCCTTGTTTTGTCTCTCGTCCAGCGCTTTGCGGGGAGAAAAGAAAATTTGGATGACCTCTTTCAGGTCGGTTGCATCGGCCTGGTGAAGGCGGTTGACAATTTCGACGTCTCGAAGGAGGTCATGTTTTCAACTTACGCAGTTCCCATGATCATCGGAGAAATGCGGCGATATCTGCGAGACAGCGCGTCTGTCCGCGTCAGTCGTTCTGTGCGGGATCTGGCTTATCGTGCCTTACAGATCCGTGAGGAGTTAGCGGCTGAATTTTCCCGTGATCCTACCCCCGATGAGATCGCCGCGCGTGTCGGCGCACCCCGTGAGCGTGTCGTGGCGGCGATGGATGCCATTGTTGAGCCTATCTCTCTGTACGAGCCTGTTTTCAGCGAAAACGGAGACGCGTTGTACGTCATCGATCAGCTGTCGGACACCTCTCGGGATGCCAGCGATGAGTCCTGGCTGGAAAATATCGCCCTCCGTGAGGCGGTGGCAACACTTTCCCCCAGAGAGCAAAATATCATCAAGCTTCGCTATTTCAAGGACAAGACCCAGATGGAGATCGCGTCGGAAATCGGCATCTCCCAAGCACAAGTGTCGAGACTGGAAAAGGCGGCGTTGCAGAAATTGAAAAAACAATTGTAAATTGTTGTGAGCAGAGGCGGCATTGCCGCCTCTGCTCACAAACCAAAGGATATACCATGAACATATACCATCCCTCCCGTCAGCTTGTTCACGATGTGTTTTATGCTGTCAGAGAAGCCGGCTTTATCATGCGTGATGCTCGGCGTAACTGCAAAAACAGTGAGCTATCCGCTGAAGATGTTACCGACAAGGACACAACGCATGCCCAAGTTAATTTTGTGACTGTCTATGACCGCAAGGTACAGAATTTTCTGATTGAAAAACTACAAAAAGCCCTTCCGGAAGCTGTTTTCCTTGCCGAGGAGGACGATGCAGACCGAACGGATCCAAAAGCAGGACTGTGTTTCGTCATTGACCCTATCGACGGCACGGCAAATTTCATTCGCGGTCTTTCCTGTTCCGCCGTTTCCGTGGCACTTTTGGCCGAGGGGATTCCTGTGTTGGGGGCTGTGTATCAGCCCTATGCGGGGGAATTGTTTCTCGCTGTCAAAGGGGAAGGAACGCTGCTTTATCATATGGGCAATCCTCCCGAGCGAGTTTTTGCGAGCAACCGTCCTATGAAGGAAGCTGTGGCCGTTCTCGGCACGTCTCCTTACTATAAGGACGAGCTGGGGGAAACCACCGTCAATCTTTTTAAAAACTGCCTGTATCACGCCGCCGACGTGCGCAGAAGCGGCTCGGCTGCGTATGATTTCTGCAACATTGCCATGGGACGCACCGACCTGTTTTGCGAAGCGCGGCTGTCCCCGTGGGATTATGCGGCGGGAAGTCTCATCGTCACCGAGGCGGGCGGAAGGGTTTCCTGTCTTGACGGTTCTCCCTTAAGATTTGATCAACCTTGCTCGGTGCTTGCGGCCGGGAAGGGATGCTATGAGGATGCGCTTCGTATTTTGAAGATTTGACCCATTACGATACCAAATAATAAAAAAGGCAGGTACATACCGTGAACAAACATTTCAAGCTGATGCTTCCCGACGAAGGAAAAGACATTTATGCTCCCCGCAAGTCCCAGACCTGGGGCTATCGCTACGGCCCTACCATCATGGTGGAGGACGGCATCTGTCACGCATGGTTCGCCTCTCCCGGAGATTGCTACGAGGCTGACTGGTTTACTTATCGCAAATCTGTCGACGGTGGCAACACGTGGACGGATGAAAAGGTCGTGATGGCACCCGTTCCCGATTCCATGGACTGGTTCTCCGTCTGCGATCCCGCCGTCATCAAATACGGCGAGTGGTATTACATCGGCTATACGTCTACGATATTCGCCAACGGCGGCGGTATCTGCAATAACGGCTTTATCGGCCGCTCCAAGTCCCCTACAGGCCCCTTTGAGCGCTGGAACGGCAATGGCTGGGGAGAGACGAGGATAACGGAGAACGGCGCTCTGCACTGGCTTGGTAAGCCTGCGCCTGTCATCTACTTTGATGAGGACTGGCACAACTGGGGCGCGGGAGAGTTTTCTTTTGTCATCAAGGATACCACCATCTACATCTACTACACTTGGACAAGCAAGGACCGTGACGGCAAGCCCATCGGTGAAACGCGCGTGGCAACGGCGGATATCACCGACGAAAACTGGCCGGGGCATATTGTACAGCAGGGTGTGGCTGTGGACCGTCCGCGCACCAACAACGATTCCTACGACGTGGTGTACTGCGAGGACAACCAAAAGTTTATCGCGCTTTGCACCGACCGTCGCTTTACCGAGGACAGCATTCTGGCTGTGTATGAATCTGATGACGGCTTGCGCTTTACCCGTGTCAATGAGATCAAGGCCAATACCGGCTGGATGTGCCATAACTGCGGTATTTCCGGTGATGCACAGCATCACATCAGGAAGGGAGACACCATGCTGCTGGCTTACGCCTACGGCAACAAGTGGGGATTTTGGGGCACCCGCCTGCATCAGTATGATTTTGACCTCATGGATGAGAATTTCTACAGCGAGACCCATCTGCAGAACGTCCACCGCTCCCCCGAGCCCATGGAGGATCCCACCGAGTTCAGCCCCTCCATGCTCTACTTGAGAAAGCCCCACTTCCGCCGCCTCGCCGTGGGGGAGACCCTGGAGATCCCCATGATGACGGGCAACGTCACCTATTCCATGCGTCCCGTTGAGGGAGAGGTAACCTTCTACGATTACGATCCCGCCATCCTTTCCATTGAAAACGGCAAGGCTACGGGACTTTCCGAGGGATATACCTACGTCCGTGCTACCTATGCGGGTCTGTTCTGCGAATTCCTCGTCTACGTGGATAACGCCCGCCCTCATATCAACCCCGATTGGAAGCCGCATCCCGAAAAGGAAGTCACGTCTTTTGTACCCTTGATTTCGAACTATACCGTCTCACTTGCCAAGCACGAGATGAAGCAGCTGCGCGGTCTGGCAACCTACGCAGACGGCACTTGGTTTGAGCTTTGCGGAGATGACGGCGTGACGTATGAAAATCATACTCCTGCGTTGTTCGATGTCCGTCCCGACGGCAATATCCTGCCCGTGGGTCTGACGGGAGAGGGACATGTGACCCTTGTGTGCGGCGCATATTCCTTTGACGTGACCGTCTCGGTGGTGGATTGATAAAAAAATTGCTCATGTCGCATATTGTTTACAAAAAACCTCTTATATTTATGCGAAGTTTGTAGTAAAATAGAGCGAATAAACATATGCGAGGTGGACGTATGATGCAACAGCCGAGATACAAGAGAATTTTGCTAAAGCTTTCGGGCGAGGCCCTTGCTCCCAAGTGCAAAGAAAACGGGATTCTGGATTTCGCGTTTATGGATTCCATTGCCGAGGTGCTGAAAAAGTGCCGTGAAGCAGGGGTGGAGATCGGTGTTGTTGTGGGGGCAGGTAACATCTGGCGCGGCGTGACCGGCTCTGTCAAAATGGAGCGTGCGCGTGCTGACCACATGGGTATGCTGGGCACTTGCATCAATGCGCTGGCTCTGCAGGACGTGTTCATCCGTCACGGTATGGATACCGTGGTGATGTCCGCGGTGGAGATGGACACCTTTGCCGATCACTATAGCGCAAGAAACGCCAACCGCGTGCTTTCGGCAGGCAAGATCGCCATTTTCTCCTGCGGCACGGGTGCTCCCTATTTTTCCACCGACACGGGGGCGGCACTTCGCGCGGCTGAGATCCATGCGGATGCCATGCTGATGGCCAAGAACATTGACTATCTCTATGATGCCGATCCCAAAAAGAATCCCGATGCCAAGCCCATCTACGATATTACTTATAATGAGATCATCGAAAAGAATCTTCGGGCGTTTGATATGTCCGCTGTGATCTTCTGTCAGGACAATGATATTGAAGCGTATGGCTTCGGCTTGGCAGATCCCGAAAACATCTACCGCGCCGTGATGGGCGAGCCTGTCGGTACACGGATGCATAATTGATCGGCCTGTTTGGCTTCTCAAGTCCGTTTCGGGAAAAAGTGCTTGAACATAGCTTATTAAGAAAAGAGAAAAATCTATTTGGAGGGCTTGTGCCCCAGCATCAAAATTACAATTGAAAAACATATCCACACATAGAAAGGAAGTAACACCATGAAGTACGATACCAAAGCTCTTGAATCCAGAATGCAGAAGACCATTGCCTCCTACGAGAGCAATCTGGCTGATATCCGCGCAAGCCAGGCCAACGCCGGTGTGCTCAACCGTGTGACCTTCGAGTATTACGGCACCCAGACCCCCATTAAGGACATGGCAAGCATCAGCATCAGCGATGCACGCACGCTGGTTATTTCTCCCTTTGACCGTTCCACCATCAAGGCCATGGAAAAGGCCATCCTGATGTCCGACGTGGGTATCACCCCCGCCAATGACGGTCAGGTCATCCGCCTTGTGTTCCCTCAGCTCACTGAGGAGCGTCGTAAGGCACTTGTCAAGCAGGTGAAGGGTATGGGTGAGGACGCCAAGGTTGCCATCCGTAACCTCCGCAGAGATGCCAACGATGAGGTCAAGAAGGCCAAGAAGGACGGCAGCATGACCGAAGACGATGTCTCCGCCGCCGAAAAGTCCATTCAGGACGTGACCGACAAGTTCATCAAGAACGTTGATGCCATTACGGCCGCCAAGGAAAAGGAACTGATGGCTATCTGAGCCGCCTTTGTTGGTTGTTAGCATAAACCTGAAAGGCGGGCATTCCAGCCCGCCTTTTTAAGTATAGACGCTATATCCATTGTGAAAGATCATGAACCGGGGAGTGAAGATAATGCCCTTATTTAAGAAAAAAGTATCCGAGCCCGCCGCTCCTGTCGAAAAGCTCCGTCCCGACGAGCATTTCAAGCACATTGCCTTTATCATGGACGGCAACGGCCGTTGGGCAAAAAAGCGCGGTATGCCCCGTGAATACGGGCACAAGGTGGGCGCGGCGACCTTCAAGAAGATCGCCATTTACTGTAGCGATATCGGCTTTCAGGCTGTGACGGTCTACGCCTTTTCCACCGAAAACTGGAAACGTCCCAAGCAGGAGGTGGACGCGCTCATGATGATCCTCGATCAGTATCTCGACGAGCTGAAGCGGGATCATGCGCAGTATCGCAGCCATTTCCGCTTTATTGGAGACTTGTCCTTCCTCACCCCTGAGCTGAAGGCAAAGATCGACGAGGTAGAGCAGTTGAATATGCAGCATCCGCAGGTGCTCAACGTTGCCATCAATTACGGCGGCAGAGCAGAGCTGACCCATGCGGTCAACACGCTGATCGCCGAGGGCAAGACCTCGGTGACCGAGGAGGATATTTCGGGTGCGCTGTATACGCAAGAATCGGGAGATCCCGATATGATCGTGCGCACGGGGGGAGATCTGCGAATTTCCAATTTCCTTTTGTGGCAGGCGGCTTATGCGGAGCTCTACTTTACGGATAAGCTCTGGCCCGATCTTACAGCGGACGACGTGGACGAGATCGTTCGTGTGTTCTATTCCAGAAAGCGCCGCTATGGCGGATTGTGATTTTAAAACGAAGAAGGTATTTATATGTTAACGCGTATCATCACGGGTATCGTCGCTTTACTGATCCTGGCTCCTTTTATTATTTTCTCCGACACGTTGGCGTTCCCTATCGGCATGGCGCTGGCTGCTGTTATCTCGGTATGGGAAGCGCTGCATTGCGTTGGGTTGCATAAAAACGTTTGGCTGTTGCTTCCTTACGGAATAGTGTCGATTGCCGCTCCGATTTCCATGCGCCTTTGGGGCGTTGATGAAACCTTGATGGCAGGGATCGCGGTGATCTTTGTCTTGATGCTGTATACATACGCCGTTTGCGTGTTTGCCCGTGGGAAATTGGATTTATCCTCTGTTTTTACCGCTTTTATGACCGTGCTTTACAGCATTGCGGGATTTGCGGCTTTGGTTTATCTCCACGATTTCCATGAAGGCGGACGATTCCTCTATCTCCTGGCATTTATCGGCGCATGGGTCACAGATATTTTTGCATATTTCAGCGGTTATTTGTTCGGCAAACACAAGCTGATTCCCGAGATCAGTCCCAAGAAGACGATAGAGGGAAGCATCGGTGGTATGCTGTTCTGCGTGCTGGCCTTCGTGGGCTTTACGTATTGCTACAATATGCGTTTCTGGGGGCTTCTTCCCGAGGGAAGTGCCACGCTCCCTTATTGGCTGATGGCCATTGTCGGACTTGTGGTGTCGGTGGTCTCTCAGATTGGAGACTTGTCGATGTCGGCGCTCAAGCGTCACTATGGTATCAAGGATTTTGGCAAGATCTTCCCGGGTCACGGCGGTATGCTGGATCGTTTTGACTCTGTAGTGGCGGTCAGCATTCTGTTGGCCTGTGCGCTGGGGATGATGCTGTAAATTGTTGTTTGCCGCAGTGCGGCGGCCAACGCACGCGTGACACCCTCCGCAACGGCGGTGTATCACCCGACAGAATGTTGGTCTTGTAAATTGTTGTTTAGCGGAGGATTAACGAAAACCCGTAGGGGAGGCCCTGTGTGGCCTCCCGCAAAAAAGAACGTTGCCACATGGATTTTATTGATGTTGGGATGGCGGGCGACCACACAGGGTCGCCCCTACGACCACATTGGTCATAAACCCATAAACAACAATTTACCGTTCCAATCCATATAATAAAGAGGAAATTATGTATCACATCAATTCCTACCCCGACCTGATCATCCTCGGCTCCACCGGCTCGGTGGGTACGCAGGCGGCCGACGTGGCGCGAGGCCACGGAATTCCTGTCCGCGGTGTGACTGCACACAGAGATACCGCCGCAATCGAGGCGCAGATCAGAGAATTTCATCCTGATTTCGCTGTCATGACGGATGAGACCGCCGCTACGGATCTCAAAATCCGCGTGGCTGACACGAATACCAAGGTGCTCTCGGGCTTTGAAGGTATTCGTGAAATGCTGAGCACCGTCAAAACGGATAACCCGATGGGGATCACGGTGGAGAATTCCATTCTGGGCGAGGCAGGCCTGGCACCCACGCTCTATACGCTGGAGGCAGGACACCGCTTGGCCTTGGCCAATAAGGAATCCCTCGTGGTCGGCGGTGAGCTCGTCATGTCGCTGTGCCGTGCGACGGGACAGGAGATTCTGCCTGTGGACAGTGAGCACTGCGCGATTTTCCAATGTATGCGTGCAGGGCGTCCCGAAGAAGTCAGAAAGATCTGGCTGACGGCATCGGGCGGACCCTTTTACGGCTATACCAAGGAGCAGCTTGCTTCTGTCACAAAGGCGCAGACCTTGGCGCATCCCACATGGAAGATGGGCGCGAAGATCACCGTGGACAGCGCGACGCTGATGAACAAGGGCTTTGAGGTCATTGAGGCCGTACATCTCTTTGGCGTTGATCCTGAAAACGTCACGGTTGTCGTGCACCGCGAAAGCATGATTCATTCCATGGTGGAATATACTGACTATAGCATCATCGCGCAAATGTCTGTCCCCGATATGCGACATTGTGTCCAGTATGCGCTGACGCATCCTTACCGCTCCTCGGCCGAGGGCGTAATGCAACCGCTGGATCTTTTTTCTGTGGGTCAGTTGACCTTCGCAAGACCCGATACCGAAACCTTCCCGCTGCTTCGGCTGGCGATGGATGCGATCTCCTTGGGGGGCGCTGTGCCTGCGGTTCTGAATGCTGCCAACGAGATCGTGGTTGCGGCTTTCCTTGCGGAAAAGATCCGTTTCTGCGAGATCTCAGAGTGCGTTTCCCGCGTGGTCGAGGATATGAAATGTGTATCGGATTGGCATAGCTACGACAGCATCATGGAGGCTGACAACCTGGCAAGGCAGAGCGCACGTGCGCTCATCGGACATATGGCCTGAGTCGCGTTCTCTTCTCCTGCAGGAGACGGTGTCATGTCGCGCGTGGCGGATGTCCCGAAAAATATTCTGACGGAGGATCGGATCCATCCATGCAAATCCTTAAATTCGTGTTTTACCTTTTGCTGACCTTTTTCTTGATGGGCATTTTGATTTTTGTCCATGAATTAGGTCACTATCTTACCGCTCGTGCCTGTAAAGTCACCATCCACGAGTTTGCCATTGGTATGGGCAAGCGGATCGGCGGCTTTACTTCCAAAAAAACGGGCATTCAATATTCCTTCCGACTCTTTCCGATCGGTGGCTACGTGGCCATGGCCGGAGAGGACGAGGGAGGCGAGGGAACCGAAGATCCCAACGCTTTCCACAAAAAGAACGTCTTTCAGAAGATGCTCATTCTGGTGGCGGGCGCGGGGATGAACGTGATCGCCGGTTTTCTTGCTATGCTGATCCTCACGGGCGGCATGGTGATCGCAGGCTACCAGATGCCTTCCAACGTTGTCGGTGAGTTCGCCTTGGGTGCTCCCAGTGCTATCACGGGATTGCAAACGGGGGACGAGATCATAGAGGTGAACGGTACCCGCGTGCATACGGGCTATGATCTGATCTACGAGATCACAAGTCAGGGATACGAGCCTGTAGATCTGGTGGTCAAGCGAGACGGACAACGTGTTCTGCTTCGGGACGTGCGCTTTCCTGTCAGCGTAGAAAACGGCCTTGCTGTGGGAAATCGGGATTTTAACGTGACTGAGATGCCCGCATCCCTTCCCAATGTCCTGAAAACGACGTTGTATCGCTCGACGTCTGCCATCAAAATGGTGTTTGACTCCATTGGAGGCATCATTTCGGGACGCTACAGCGTCAAGGATCTGTCCGGTCCCATCGGTGTGACCAACACCGTGTCTCAAGTGGCTGAACAACCCATGGCGGGATGGAATATTCTTTATTTGTTTGCTATCATTGCGATGAACCTTGGCGTGATGAACCTACTTCCCATTCCGGCGCTGGACGGCGGACGCTTGTTCTTCCGTATCATTGAGGCGATCCGCTTCGGAAAACCCTTCAAGCCTGAATTGGAGGCTAAAATTCACGGTGTGGGTATGATGCTGCTGCTTCTGCTCATGGTCGTGATTGCGTTTAAAGACGTTTTTACTTTGTTTTAAATCAAAAAGGGGACGCTGTGCCCCTTTTTTACCACCTACGGTGAGTTTGGGGCTCAAAAGAATCCGTCCCGTACCAACTGCAGCACACGGTGGGTAGAACAGCGGTAAATTGTTGTTTAGCGGTCTAAGGGGGTGCAGGGGCGCAGCCCCTGCACCTCAATACGGTGGCCGGCAGTGCCGAGGGCGGCCGTGAGCGCCTCGGCGCGGCGGAAGCCGCAAGAAGGTTTTTGAAAAACAAAATTGGTGTTGGGAAAATCTTTTGAAAACCTTATTTTTTATTGTGGAGTAAGGAAGTTTTGCTCCGCAAAACAATTATTATTTGATTCAGGGCGCTCAAGGCCGCCCCCGAAACCGCCGGCCATTCTCATAGGTTCTGGGGGCTTCGCCCCCAGAACCCCCATCGGTCATCCGACACCCGAGAGGTCTGGGGTTTACCCCGCTAAACAACAATTTACAGCTGTACTGCCCATCGGCTGATGTACTCCCGACACGGAGAGTGTCACGCGATATTGGGTGCCGCACTGCGGCAAACAACAATTTACCATTTATGATCCATTCAACAGGAGGCCCTATGAATTACAATGCGATTCGCCGCGCTACTCGTACCGTTACGGTCGGCCGCGTGGCCATCGGTGGGACAAACCCCATCGCCATTCAATCCATGACCAATACCGACACGCACGACGTGGCGGCTACCATAGAGCAGATCAAAGCGCTGGCTGCGGCAGGCTGTGACATCGTTCGTCTGACCGTCCCCGATCTTGAGGCCGCTGAGACCATCCGCATCATCAAGGAAGAGGGCCTGACCATCCCCTTGGTAGCGGACATCCACTTCAACCATAAGATCGCCCTGCGTTGCGCTGAATACGGTGTGGACAAGATCCGCATCAACCCCGGTAATATCGGTGCGGATGAGTACGTGAAGGAAGTGGCTGATGCCTGCAAACAAAGACATATTCCGATCCGTATCGGTGTCAATAGCGGATCTCTTGAAAAACATATTCTCGCCAAATATGGTGCTCCTACCCCGGAGGCCTTGTGCGAAAGCGCACTTTATCACGCCGCGCTCTTGGAAAAATTTGATTTTGAAGATACGGTGATCTCCATCAAGGCCTCCACCGTGCCGAATATGATCGCGGCCAATCGCCTGCTGGCCGAGAAGTGCCATTATCCGCTTCACCTCGGCGTGACAGAGGCGGGAGGTGCTGAGATGGGACTGGTTAAGTCTGCCGTGGGCATTGGCGCGATGCTGTGCGAGGGCATCGGTGATACCTTCCGCGTCTCCCTCACCGCCGATCCCGTAAAAGAGATCGAGGCGGCACAAAAGATCCTCAATGCCGTGGGTGTGGAAGGGCAGAGCGGTCTGCAGATCGTGTCCTGTCCCACTTGCGGACGAACCAAAATTGATCTCATAGACCTGCACACCCGTTTTGAAGCGGCTGTCAAGGCCGAGGGACTCATGGATTTGCCTGTGAAGGTGGCTTTGATGGGATGCATCGTCAACGGCCCCGGAGAAGCGAGAGAAGCTGACATCGGCATCGCGGGCGGTAACGGCGAGGCGTTGCTCATCGCGCGCGGCGAGGTGCTTTGCAAGATCAGGGAGGATGAGATCATTCCTACGCTGATCGGGAAGTTGAAGGAAATGAAAAAGTAATACCGGTTTGCCGCAGTGCGGCGGCCAATATCGCGTGACACTCTCCGTGTGGGAAGTGCATCACCCGATGGGCAGTACAACGGTAAATTGTTGTTTACGGGCGGTGCCCGCGGCCAATATCGCGTGATGCCCTCCGCAACGGCGGTATATCACCCGACAGAATGTTGGTCTTGTAAATTGTTGTTTATGGGCTTTTAACCAACGTGGCCGTAGGGGAGGCCCTGTGTGGCCTCCCGCCAAAAAGATTGTTGACCCACAAGGGTTTTGTCGATGTCGGGACGACGGGCGACCACATAGGGTCGCCCCTACGG
>JAGASP010000098.1 GCA_017621695.1 Clostridia bacterium | reverse complement strand
CGTAGGGGCGACCCTATGTGGTCGCCCGTCGTCCCGACATCGACAAAACCCTTGTGGGTCAACAATCTTTTTGGCGGGAGGCCACACAGGGCCTCCCCTACGGCCACGTTGGTTAAAAGCCCATAAACAACAATTTACCGCAATACTTCCCATCGGGTGATAAACATAGACACGGAGAGTGTCACGCGAGCGTTGGCCGGGGCACTGCCGCCTAAACAACAATTTACCGTTCCGATTTCCAAGACCACATAATGCCGCTTGCACACTTTACACAAAAACAACAAAAAACTCTTGAAATATTATACGCTTTGTTTATTGACTTTTTTCGCTGTGTGTGGTATACTATATAAAATCGAAATCAAGCAGGCTTATGGCGATAAACGGAACACTTGGGGCTAAACAAACTTGTCCTTGTGACCCCTTTCGGCAGGCCTTTTTCATAAGGAGTCACCATGAAAAATACGGTTATGAAGAATGCGAATACCACGCTTCTGTCCCGTGCGGGACAGGCCTTCGGTGTCGTTTTCTCTATTGACGGCTGTGGTGTTTCCGCAGACGGCTGCGGTGCGGGTATTTCTGTCTTCGACACTGCGGGTCATGTGTTTTTTCCCGGCTTTTGCGATGTGCATGTGCACTTTCGCGAGCCGGGCTTTTCTTATAAAGAGACCATGAGAACAGGTTCCTTGGCCGGCGCACGCGGTGGCTATACCGCCGTTTGCACCATGCCGAACCTCAGTCCCGTTCCCGATGATCCCGAGCATCTCAAAGCCCAGCAGGATCTCATCGACGCGGGCGCGTGCATCAACGTCTACCCCTACGGCTCTATTACCGTGGGACAAAAAGGGGAGCAGCTTTCCGATCTGCAAGGTATGGCAGGCAAGTGCATCGCTTTTTCCGACGACGGTCGTGGCGTGCAGAGCGAATCCATGATGCGCTCCGCCATGGAGACCGCCAAATCTCTCGGCCAAATGATCGTCGCTCACTGTGAGGTCAATGACCTCCTCCACGGCGGCTATATCCACGACGGACAGTACGCAAAAGCCCACGGACACAGGGGCATCTGCTCCGAGAGCGAATACGCCCAGATTGAGCGTGACATCAAGCTATCGCGCGAGACAGGCTGTCCCTATCACGTCTGCCACATTTCTGCCAAAGAAAGTGTTGCCTTGATCCGCAAGGCCAAGGCAGAGGGCGTGGACATTACCTGCGAGACAGCACCCCATTATCTTGTGATGGATGACAGAGATCTGCAGGAGGACGGTCGCTTCAAGATGAATCCCCCCCTGAGGGATAAGGCTGACAGAGAAGCGCTTCTGGAGGGTCTGCTGGACGGTACCATCGACATGATCGCCACCGACCATGCTCCCCATTCCGCAGAGGAAAAGGGCAGGGGACTGGAAAAATCCGCTTTTGGTATCGTAGGTTTGGAGACGGCTCTGCCCGTCATGTATACCTACCTTGTCAAGACAGGGATTATGACCTTGGAGCGGCTATGCGACGTGCTTGTCATCAATCCCCGCAAGCGTTTTGGCATCCCTATGGGTAACGATTGGTCGGTATGGGATATGAGCGAGAGCTTTACTGTTGACCCGTCTGAGTTCGTCAGCATGGGCAAGGCCACTCCTTTTGCAGGTCATACCCTGTACGGACGCAATAAAATGACCGTCGCAGGCGGCAAGCTCGTTTGGAAGGCGTGATTTTGTTATCTATACTGTAGGGGCGGATTCCATATCCGCCCGAAATCCGCGGGAGCATATGGAATGCTCCCCTACGACAGGCACCCGCCATAGGGGAGTGGCTTGCTCCCCACCAAAATTTTCGGTTAATAATTTCTATATATACATTCGGAGGAAAAAACAATGGCAAAAAGAACAGACCTCAAAAAGATTCTGATCATCGGCTCGGGCCCCATCGTCATCGGTCAGGCTGCCGAGTTCGACTACGCGGGCACCCAGGCTTGCCTTGCTCTCAAGGAAGAGGGCTATGAGGTGGTGCTGGTGAACTCCAACCCCGCTACCATCATGACCGACACTACCATCGCCGACAAGGTGTACATGGAGCCTTTGACGTTGGAATACGTGGCGAAGATCCTTCGCTATGAGCGCCCCGACGCCATCGTGCCCGGTATCGGCGGTCAAACGGGTCTGAATCTGGCCATGCAGCTGGAGAAGAAGGGCATTCTCAAGGAGTGCCATACCGAGCTTTTGGGTACATCCAGTGAATCCATCGAGCGCGCCGAGGACAGAGAGCTGTTCAAGGAGCTGTGTCAGTCCATCGGTGAGCCTGTCATCCCCTCCGAGATCACCTACAATCTGGAGGAGGCCAAGGCTGCAGCCGAGCGCATCGGTTATCCCGTGGTGCTCCGTCCCGCCTTTACCCTGGGCGGTACCGGAGGTGGCTTTGCCAACAATGAATCCGAGCTTGTGGAGATCGGTATCAACGCTTTTAAACTCTCCCCCGTCCATCAGGTGCTCATTGAGAAGAGCGTCAAAGGTTACAAGGAGATCGAGTTTGAGGTCATGCGTGACTCCACCGACCATGCCATCACCATCTGCGGCATGGAGAACATCGACCCCGTGGGCGTACACACCGGTGACTCCCTCGTGGTGGCTCCCATCATGACCCTGTCCGAGCACGACCAGAAGATGCTCAATGACTCCGCCATCAGACTCATCCGCGAGCTCAAGATCGAGGGCGGCTGTAACGTCCAGTTTGCGCTGAATCCTCACTCCAGCGAGTATTACCTCATCGAGGTCAACCCCCGTGTCTCCCGCTCCTCTGCATTGGCATCCAAGGCCTCGGGCTACCCCATTGCCCGCGTCACCGCCAAGATCGCCGTGGGTATGACCCTGGAGGAGATCAAGATCGCCAATACCAACGCGGCTTTCGAGCCCAGCCTTGATTACTGCATCGCTAAACTCCCTCGTTTCCCCTTTGACAAGTTCACCTCCGCTTCCAACACGCTGGGTACCCAGATGAAGGCTACCGGTGAGGTCATGGGCATTGGATCCACGCTGGAGGAGTGTCTCTTGAAGGGTATGCGCTCTTTGGAGGTGGGTGTCAACCATATCTATCACCACAAGTTCGACAATATGTCCACCGAGGACATTCTGGACTATATTGGGGAATTCCGCGACGATAACGTGTTTGCCATCGCAGAGCTGATCTACCGTGGTGTGACCGTGGAGAAGCTCCACGAAATCACCATGATCACTCCCTACTTCCTCGAGGCCATCAAGCGCATTGTGGACATGGAGGAGAACCTGAAGGCTCATCCCTATGATCTGGAGGTTCTCACTGCCGCCAAGAAAATGGGTTTCTCCGACAAGTACGTGGCCAGAATGTGGAAGTGCGGCGAGCTGGATGTGTACCGCTTCCGTAAGGAGCACAACCTGTTCCCCGTGTTCCGCATGGTGGATACCTGCCATACCGGCGCGTATATTCCTTACTTCTATTCTTCCTACACCGGAGAGAATGCCTCGGTGCTGACCGACAAGAAGAAGATCGTGGTGCTGGGCGCAGGCCCCATCCGCATCGGCCAAGGCGTTGAGTTCGACTACTCCACCGTCCACGCCGTCACCACCATCAAGAACTCGGGCTACGAGGCCATCATCATCAACAACAACCCCGAGACGGTCTCCACCGACTATACCACCGCCGACAAGCTCTACTTTGAACCCCTGACTCCCGAGGACGTCATGAACATCATCGAGTTCGAGAAGCCCGAGGGCGTCATCGCCTCCCTCGGCGGTCAGACCGCCATCAACCTGGCACAGCCCCTCTTTGATCGCGGCGTGAAGATCATCGGCACCGACTGCCAGGCCATCGACCGCGCCGAGGACAGAAACGCATTTGAGAATCTCCTCAATGAGCTGAATATCCCCCGCGCCAAGGGTAAGGCTGTGACCAAGCTGGAGGACGGCCTTGCCGCTGCCCGCGAGATCGGTTATCCTGTGCTGGTCCGTCCCTCCTTCGTGCTGGGCGGTCGCGCCATGCAGATCGTAGGCAACGAGGAGCAGCTGCGCCACTACCTCAAGACCGCCGTTGAGATCGACGAGGACAAGCCCGTCCTGGTGGACAAGTATATCAGCGGTAAGGAGGTGGAGGTAGACGCCATCTGCGACGGCCGCAACGTTTTCGTTCCCGGTATCATGGAGCTGGTGGAGCGCACAGGTGTCCACTCGGGTGACTCCATCTCGGTCTATCCCCCCTTCTCCATCTCCAACAAGGTAAAGGGCATTATCCTGCAGTACGCCAAGGCACTTGGTCTGGGCATCGGCATCGTGGGTCTTTATAACATCCAGTTTATCGTGGACGAGCATGAGGACGTCTACATCATCGAGGTCAACCCCCGCTCCTCCCGTACCGTCCCCTTCCTGTCCAAGGCTACGGGCTACAGCCTGGCCGATATCGCTACCGAGGTCATCCTCGGCAAGTCCCTCAAGGAGCTGGGTATCTTTGATATTTACCCCGAGGAGAAGAAGCGCTGGTACGTCAAGGTTCCCGTGTTCTCCTTCAACAAGCTCCATGGCTTGGATGCCTATCTCTCTCCCGAGATGAAGTCCACAGGTGAGGCGATTGGCTACGACGACAAGTTCTACCGTGCACTCTACAAGGCTCAGCAGGCTTCGGGCATGAAGCTCCAGAATTACGGTACCGTTTTCGCCACCATCGCCGACAAGGATAAGCCCGAGTGCCTGCCTCTCATCCGCCGCTTCTACAATCTGGGCTTCAACATCGAGGCCACCAGCGGCACCGCCCGATTCCTTAAGGAGAACGGCATCCGTACCCATGTGGTTGCCAAGCTGGACGAGGACAGCGACGAGATCCGCGAGGCTTTGGCTCAGGGTCACATTGCCTACGTGATCAATACACGCGACGTGGATTCCATGGGCTCTGCCAATGACGGTGCGCTGATCCGCCGTTACGCTACCGAGAACAACGTTACGCTTATGACCTCCCTGGATACCGTCCGCGTGCTGCTGGATGTGCTGGAGGAGACCACGCTGACCATTTCCACCATTGATGCCTAACGGCTCGATATAGCCCCCTTCGGGGTCTTCGATATACGCAGAGCGTTCGATATGTGCTGGCTCACTCGATATGCCCTGCGGGGCAAGGGGGCTATATCATATCGAATTTGCCGTAAGGCAAATATATCGAATGCGAGCGAAGCGAGCATATATCGAGTTCGCTTAAGGCGAACATATCGATTTTTCATCAATAATGTTTATTAGCTGACGATGTAAGGAGAAAACCGTGTCTGAAAACAAAAATCAACTGCGAGAGGAAAGCATTGACTTTGCCATAGCCGTATCCGATGTTTGCGAGGCAATGCAAGGGTGCACGGTATATGTCAATCAACTGATCCGTTGTTCTTCTTCCATAGGTGCCAATATTCATGAGGCAAAATATGCACAGAGCCGAGCTGATTTCATAAGCAAATTGGAAATTGCCTTGAAAGAATCTTCGGAATCAGAATATTGGTTAGAGCTACTTTACAGAAAGAAAAGATTATCCGATCAGCAGTATGCGGATTTGAAAAATCAGTGTGGAACGATTCGACGAAAATTAATTGCATCTGTCAAAACGGCTAAAGCAAACCAATAGTACTACGGTAGATCTATTGAAACAACATCGGTATAATTTCAAAGAATAAAAGGTATAACATGAAACAAGGAATTTTTGAAATAAAGAGCAATATCGCCCTGACCGCCACTGTCTACAAGATGGTGCTGGTGGGCGACACCTCGGATGTGACAGCCCCCGGCCAGTTCGTCAACATCCTTCTGGACGGCCTCTTCCTCCGCAGACCCATTTCGGTTAATGATTGTGTCGGAGACGAGCTGATCCTCATCTACAAGGTGGTGGGCAAGGGCACCGAGCAGATGGCCAAAATGACCGCGGGTCAGACCCTGGACGTGCTGACGGGCCTGGGCAACGGCTACGATCTGTCCAAGGCCGGCGACCGCCCCCTGCTCATTGGCGGCGGCGTGGGCGTGCCTCCCCTGTATATGCTGGCGCGCCAGCTCCGCGAGGCAGGGAAGGAGGTCTCGGTCATCCTGGGCTTCAACACCAAGGACGAGGTCTTCTGCGAGGCCGACTTCAAGGCCCTGGGCTGTGATACTACCGTCACCACCGTGGACGGCTCCTACGGCGTCAAGGGCTTCGTGACGAACGCCCTGCCCGAGAGCTATACCTACTTCTACACCTGCGGCCCCGAGCCTATGCTGAAGGCCGTCTACAAGGCCACCGTCACCGACGGTCAGTTCAGCTTTGAGGAGCGCATGGGCTGTGGATTTGGCGCCTGCATGGGTTGCTCCTGCAAGACCGTCACGGGCAACAAGCGCATCTGCAAGGAAGGTCCCGTGCTGACAAAGGAGGACATCATATGGGAAGCGTAAACACCAAAGTGACCCTCTGCGGCATCGAGATGGACAACCCCATCATCCCTGCCAGCGGCACCTTCGGCTTCGGCTACGAGTTCGCCGAGCTGTACGATATCAACTGCCTGGGTACCTTCTCCTTCAAGGGTACCACCAAGGATCCCCGCTTCGGTAACCCCACCCCCCGCATCGCCGAGTGCTACGCGGGCATGATCAACGCCGTGGGTCTCCAGAACCCCGGCGTGGAGAAGGTCATCTCGGAGGAGCTGCCCCGCCTGGCCAAGTGCTTCCACAAGCCCGTCATGGCCAACGTCAGCGGCTTTGCCATTGAGGACTACGCCTACACCTGCGAGAAGCTGGACAAGGAGGATCAGGTGGGCTGGCTGGAGGTCAACGTCTCCTGCCCCAACGTCCACGGCGGCGGCATGAGCTTTGGCACTCAGCCCGAGGCCGCGGCGGCTGTGACCCGCGCGGTCAAGGCCGTGACCAAGAAGCCCGTGATTATCAAGCTTTCTCCCAACGTCACCGACATTGTCTCCATCGCCAAGGCCTGCGAGGAGGCGGGGGCTGACGGCATCAGCCTCATCAATACCCTTCTGGGTATGCGCATCAACCTGAACACCCGCAAGCCCGTCATCGCCAACAAGATGGGCGGCTTCTCGGGTCCCGCCATCTTCCCCGTGGCGGTGCGTATGGTCTACCAGGTGGCCCACGCCGTGAAGATCCCCGTGGTGGGCATGGGCGGTGTATCCTCCGCCGAGGACGTCATCGAGCTGATGCTGGCGGGTGCTACCGCTGTCGAGGTGGGCGCGGCCAATCTGGTCAACCCCTTCGCCTGCCGCGATATTATCAACGACCTGCCTCGCGTCATGGAAAAATACCGCATTCAAAGCCTTTCCGAGATCATCGGTCAGGCGTGAGGTGAGATTATGAAATACGAAGTGATCAATCTCCGAGAAGGACATCCCGACGTCTTTCTTGAAACCTATATTGCCGAGCCTGTGGGCGGAAAGAAGCGCAAGGCCATCCTGGTGATCCCCGGGGGCGGCTACGGCGGCGTCTGCGCCGACCGCGAGGGCGAGCCCATCGCCATGGCCTTCATGCCCTACGGCTACAACGGCTTCGTGCTCCACTACACCGTGGGGCGCAAGGAGCCTTACCCCGCCCAACTGCGGGAAGTGACCCTCGCTATCAAGCATATCAAGGACAACGCAGAAAAATACGGCATCGACCCCGACCAGCTCTTTGTCACGGGCTTCTCGGCGGGCGGACACCTGACCGCCTGCGCGGGCGTGTTCTGGAACCGTCCCGAGGCCACAGAGGGTTTGGATATTCCCTTTGGGTACAACAAGCCCCGTGGCATCATGCCCATCTACCCCGTCATCAGCCCCAAGGGTCATTCTTTCAGCATCAACAATCTGCTGTGCAAGGATGATCCCACCAAGGAGGAGACGGATTACGTCAGCGTGGATCAACACGTCACCGCCGATAGCGCGCCTGTGTTTATCGTTCACAGCGCGGACGACGAGCTGGTAGATGCCCGCAACTCGTTGGACTTCGCCATGGCCTACGCCAATGCGGGAGTCCCCTACGAGATCCACATCTTCCCCCATGCCCAGCACGGTATCGCTCTGGGCAACGCTATCACCGATATGGGTAATCCCAACTGGAACGATCCCATGATCGCCCGATGGGTGGAGATGGCGGCTTACTGGGCGGAGCATACCTGTAAGTGAGTCCGTAGGCAGGAGGGATCCTCTCTCATCCGAAAAATGATTGGGAGGCGAAACGCCTCCCCTACAAGAGAGAAAAACAGGATCCGTAGGGGAGGGGTCTCCCCTCCCGAAAACCAACAAGAAAAATTACTGTATATACAAGGAGAAACCAAAAATGGGAAAAGACGTCATCGTAGCCTGTGATTTTGACAGCGCAGAAAAGGTATTTGCATTCCTCGATCTCTTCGAGGGCCTGGACAGAAAGCCCTTCGTGAAGATCGGCATGGAGCTGTACTACGCCGAGGGCCCCTCCATCGTCCGTGAGATCAAGGCCCGCGGCCACAAGATCTTCCTCGACCTCAAGCTCCACGATATCCCCAACACCGTCAAGAAGTCCATGGCTGTTCTTTCCCGTCTCGACGTGGACATGACCAACCTCCACGCCGGCGGTACTATCCCCATGATGGAGGCCGCTTTGGAGGGTCTGACCCGTCCCGACGGCACCCGCCCCATCCTCATCGCCGTGACCCAACTCACCTCCACCGACCAGGAGCATATGACGGCCGACCTGCTCATTGACCATCCCGTGGCCGACGTGGTCATGCACTACGCCCACAACGCCAAGCTGGCCGGTTTGGACGGCGTGGTCTGCTCTCCCCTGGAGGCAGGCAAGGTTCACGAGAGATGCGGCGAGGGCTTCGTGACCGTGACCCCCGGTGTCCGCTTTGCTGATGGCGACAAGGGCGACCAGAAGCGCGTCATGACCCCCGAGGAGGCCAAGAAGATCGGCTCCGACTACATCGTGGTGGGCCGTCCCATCACCGCTGCCGCCGATCCCGTGGCCGCTTATCAGAGATGCGTGGCTGAGTTCTGCGATTGAGAACGAGGGGCTCTGCCCCTGACCCCCGCTTAAGAACCCTTTTGCAAAAGGGTTCTTAAGAATCTCCCAAAACCTTTAACAAAAGGATCAATAGAGATGAATCAATGAATAAAGCATATATTCTGTTTGATTTAGACGGCACTCTGACCGACCCCGGCCTGGGCATCACCCATTCGGTGGCTCACGCCCTTTCTCACTTTGGCATTACCGTGACCGACCGCGCCGAGTTGTACCGCTTCATCGGCCCGCCCCTCATGGATTCCTTCATGGAATACTACGGCTTTACCGAGGAGCAGGCGCAGACGGCGGTGAAGGTCTACCGTGAGTATTTCGCCGACCGAGGCTGGGCAGAGAATACCGTTTACGAGGGTATTGAGCCTCTACTGGCCGAGCTGACCGCCGCAGGGAAGGTTCTGCTGGTGGCTACCTCCAAGCCCCAGGTCTTCGCCGAGCGCATTCTGAACCACTTTAATTTGGCTCACTACTTCACCCATATCTGCGGTGTGGCCCTCCAAGCCCCCCGTGGGTACAGCAAGGCCGACGTCATCCGCGAGGCTCTGAACAGAGCAGGCGTGACGGATCTTTCTACCGCCGTGATGGTGGGTGACCGCCACCACGATATTGACGGTGCCAAGGCCGTTGGACTGGATTCCATCGGTGTGCTGTACGGCTACGGCGACAGGGAAGAGCATGAAAAGGCGGGGGCGAATGCCATCCTCGAAAGTGTGGCGGAATTGAAAGCATTGCTGCTTTGAAACATGTAGGGGCGACCATTGGTCGCCCACCGGACGTCCTTCGAAAGACGGGCGACCGATGGTCGCCCCTACATCCATGTGTAATTACAATACAAGGAGATATAGAAAATGGAAAGCTACAAGAGAGAATTTATTGAGTTTCTGCAATCCGCAGGCGTTCTGAAGTTCGGTGACTTCACCGCCAAGAGCGGCCGCAAGATCCCCTACTTCATCAACGCCGGTATGATCAAGACCGGCAGTGACATCGCCCGTCTGGGTGAGTTCTACGCCAAGGCTTACTTCGAGAAGCTGGGCGCCAAGCAGGCCGTCCTCTACGGTCCTGCCTACAAGGGCATCTCCCTGTCGGTGTCCGCCGCTGTGGCGCTCTCCAAGAATGGCCTGAACGTGCCCTTCTTCTTCAACCGCAAGGAGGTCAAGGATCACGGCGAGGGCGGTACCTTCGTTGGCTACGTTCCCACCCCCGGTGAGGAGATCGTCATCATCGAGGACGTCATCACCGCCGGTACCGCTATCCGCGAGAGCATGGAGATCCTTTCTCACGTGGAGGGCACCAAGGTAGCCGCTACCTTCATCATGGTAGACCGCAAGGAGAAGGGTCAGACCGACAAGGGTGCCATGCAGGAGATCGAGGAGCAGTTCGGCTTCCCCGTGTACTCCATCGTGGACGTCTACGACATCATCGAGTACCTGGAGGCCGACCCCGCCAACGAGGAGAACGTCACCCGCATCAAGAACTACCTCGCCGTCTACGGCGCGAAGGCATAAGGAGTACGAGGGGCTCTGCCCCTGACCCCCGCCAGGGCTCTGCCCTGGACCCGCACGGAACCTTCTTGAAAGAAGGTTCCGTGACCTCCAAGAACTTTCAAAAAAGATCCATTGTGAAACAAAGCGTAACTCACAGCTTTGAGAAAGGAACTCTTATGCCAAGAAGTCTCATCAGCATTCTGGATCTGTCCATCCCCGAGCTGGACGATCTGATCGCTACCGCCAACGATATCATTGAGAATCCCGAGAGATACGCCGAGGCCTGCAAGGGCAAAAAGCTGGCGACCCTGTTCTACGAGCCCTCCACCCGTACCCGTCTCTCCTTCGAGGCGGCTATGCTGGAGCTGGGCGGCTCGGTGCTGGGCTTCTCCGAGGCCACCAGCTCCTCGGCCTCCAAGGGTGAAAGCGTGGCTGATACTGCCAAGGTCATCAGCTGCTATGCCGACATCATTGCCATGCGCCATCCCCGTGACGGCGCTCCCTTCGTAGCCGCCCAGAATGCCACCATCCCCGTCATCAACGCAGGGGACGGCGGTCACAACCACCCCACCCAGACCCTCACCGATCTGCTTACCATCTCCCGCGAGAAGGGCAGGCTGGATCATCTCACCGTGGGTCTGTGCGGTGACCTCAAGTACGGCCGCACCGTCCATTCCCTCATCGAGGCCATGTCCCGCTACGAGGGCGTGCGCTTCGTCCTCATTTCTCCCGAGGAGCTGAAGGTTCCCGACTACATCAAGTACGAGGTTATGGACAAGCACGCCACCCCCTATGAGGAGACCGTGGACCTGGAGGCCGCTCTCCCCGATTTGGATATCCTCTACATGACCCGTATCCAACGCGAGCGCTTTGCCGACCCCTACGAGTACGAGCGGCTCAAGGACAGCTACGTTCTGACCCCCGAGAAGTTGGAGCGCGCCAAGGCCGACATGGCTATCCTCCACCCCCTGCCTCGTGTCAACGAGATCAGTGTCAAGGTGGACGACGATCCCCGCGCTTGCTACTTCCGTCAGGCTCTCTGCGGCAAATACATCCGCATGGCTCTGATCTATAAGCTGCTCAAGGAGACGGATAAGCCCTCGCCCGCGAAGGTTCATCCCACCGACTATCTTGTCAACACCATCACCTGCCACAATCCCCGTTGCATTACAAACGTAGAGCAGGAACTGGATCAGGTGTATTACCCCGTCAATTTGGAGCATGGCATTTACCGTTGCCTCTATTGCGAGGAAAAGGCGAAATACGGGAAATAATCATAGCAATCCACCTGCAGGGGTGAATTCCATATCCGCCCGAAAGACCATTGTAACGGGGGATTCATGAATTGCCCCTACGGTGTGTACGATCCCTTGACGTAACCCTGCACGGTTGCGTCCCCCACCATATAAATAAAAAATTTACATAACTAATCGAAAAGGAGAAATACGACATGGCCAAGTTTATCAACGAGCCCTCCCATACCTTTAACGAATACCTGCTGATCCCCGGGTACTCCTCTGCCGAGTGCGTCCCCGCCAACGTCAGCCTCAAGACCCCTTTGGTCAAGTACAACAAGCGTGCAGGTGAGAAGCCCGCGATTGAAATGAATATCCCTATGGTGTCTGCGATCATGCAGTCTGTTTCGGGTGACCGCCTGGCCGTTGCGCTGGCCACCGAGGGCGGTGTGTCCTTCATCTACGGATCCCAGACCATCGAGGACGAGGCCGCTATGGTGAGACGCGCCAAGTCCCACAAGGCAGGCTTTGTCAAGAGCGATTCCAACCTCTCCCCCGACATGACCATGGCCGACGTGGTCGCCCTCAAGGCACAGACGGGTCACAACACCATGGCCGTCACCGACGACGGCACCGCCGACGGCAAGCTGGTGGGCATCGTCACAGGTCGTGACTACCGCGTCAGCCGTATGGATCCTGCTACCAAGGTCTCCGAATTCATGACACCCCTCTCAAAGCTCATTACCGCGCCCGAGGGCACGACCCTGAAAACTGCCAACGACATCATTTGGGACCACAAGCTCAACTCCCTGCCCATCGTCTCCGAGGACGGCAGACTGTGCTATTTTGTTTTCCGCAAGGACTACGATACCCACAAGCAGAACCCCAACGAGCTGCTGGACGCCTCCAAGAGATACGTGGTGGGCGCAGGTATCAACACCCGTGACTACGCCGAGCGTGTACCCGCTCTGGTAGAGGCAGGCGTGGACGTGCTGTGCATCGACTCCTCCGAGGGTTTTTCTGAGTGGCAGAAGCGCACCATCGCCTGGATCCGTGAGAAGTACGGCGACACCGTGAAGGTGGGCGCAGGCAACGTGGTGGATGCCGCAGGCTTCCGCTTCCTGGCCGATTGCGGCGCCGACTTCATCAAGGTGGGTATCGGCGGCGGCTCCATCTGTATCACCCGTGAGACCAAGGGCATCGGCCGCGGTCAGGCCACCGCGCTGATCGACGTATGCCAGGAGCGCGACCGTTACTATGAGGAGACCGGCATCTACATTCCCGTTTGCTCCGACGGCGGTATCGTCTACGACCACCACATCACCCTGTCCCTGGCCATGGGTGCTGACTTCGTCATGTTGGGCCGCTACTTTGCTCGCTTCGACGAGTCCCCCTCCAACAAGGTCTCCATCGGCGGTACCTACTACAAGGAGTACTGGGGTGAGGGCTCTGCCCGCGCCCGCAACTGGCAGAGATACGACCTGGGCGGCGACAAGAAGCTGTCCTTCGAGGAGGGCGTGGATTCCTACGTGCCCTACGCAGGCAGCCTGAAGGACAACGTGGCCATGTCTCTCGCCAAGGTCAAGTCCACCATGTGCAACTGCGGTGCGCTGACCATTCCCGAGCTCCAGGAGAAGGCCGTGCTGACCCTGGTGTCCGCTACCTCCATCGTGGAGGGCGGCGCGCACGACGTCATTCAGAAGGAAAAGAGCAACGCGGTGAAGTAATTCATAACAAAATACAAAAATCGGCAGAGGTATTGTGCTTCTGCCGATTTTGTGATATAATGAGAAGGGTGATGAATATGGAACATGAAATGCCGAAAAGGAGAAAGCTTCGGTTGGACAATTATGATTACAGTACCACGGGAGCGTATTACGTAACCATTTGCACACAAAACAGAAAACGTGTATTATCAGAGATTGTTAAGTCAACCCGTGCGGGTATAGACGAAAGCACGTTTCCCGATGCCGTAGGGGACGGCGCCCTCGACGTCCCGAAAGTAAAATTAACCCCGATAGGAAAAATTGTAGAAAAATATTTATTGTCCAGCGAATCAATTTCCGGCGTAAACATCGACCAGTATGTTATTATGCCCGATCATATACACCTAATTATATTTCTTGATTCAAAAAAATACGATGAAAGAAAAAGCGGGACGTCGAAGGCGCCGTCCCCTACGAATGAAATGTTACCCCATGTTGTTTCCACGTTTAAACGGTTCTGTAACAGAGAAATTGGGGCTCAAATATTCCAACGCTCCTATATAGAACACGTCATCCGTGACAAAGCCGATTATGAAACAAAAAGAAAATATATTTATGAAAACCCGATTCGTTGGTATTATGAAAATGATAATTAATCTTTTCAATGTTTGACGGAAACATGCCATTTCCAAGGAGAAAAAAAGATGATATCCCTTAAAAATTTCACAAGTGCAGATGCTCCTACCTTGCGCCGATATACATACCCTGATATGTCCGTTGAACAGATAAAATCTATCATTTCCAAATGGAACGAGAAACAATGCAACGGTAAATTTTTTGAAATGTTTGCAATATGGCATCATGCGACTCTTGTTGGCAGTATTTCGCTATTTCAACAGTCAGCCGAAGTGATTTCTATTGGCCCTGAAATTTTTTCTTCTTATCAAAGAAAAGGCTATGCCAAACAAGCCCTGCGTTTTGCCTGTGCCATGGCAAAAGAAAAGGGCTATAAGATCGTGTCACAACAGATACGCGTCAGCAATGCCGCCAGCATTGCGTTACACAAATCTCTTGGCTTTGAAACAAACGATATCATCTATACAAACGCCAAGGGAAATCAGGTGTCCATCTATTTGAAAAGCTTGGTATGAAAGTATGAAAGCAGGCGGTCAAAATTGGCCGCCTGCTTGACTTCATTTATGAGATAACTTCCGACTTGAGGGTCTCCGTATTCTCCTCCGAATACTCCAGCTCCTCTGACACCATCCGCGCTACCTCGATCAGTCCCGCCAGATCATTGACCCCCTCGGCGTTTGCCACCGACGCGATCAGCCGCTCACAGAACAGGGCAAAGCCCACCGCCGCGCGAAACCCATCCTCATCCCACGCCGCCGTGCCGTGTCGGTAGATGAAATAGGCCAGCGCGCGCTCAAGGTATATTTCCAGACCCTCAGGAGAGGACAGAGCCGATGCATAGCTTGAAAACAGAGCACGATGCGCCTCGTCCAGATATTCCAAAGAACCCAACAAGTCCCGCCACTCGTCATCCGTTTTGTCCGAAGGGGATACGCCGTGTGTATCGGCAATGATTCGCAACCGTTCGGCGTAGGGCAGGGAATGATCGGATAAGATAGAATAGATCTGCTCGCGGTGGGGCAGAGGATCAAAGTCAATGAGATCCACCTCGCCGTCGATCTCCCCGATCTCAACCATATCCCCATAATTCCCGTTGGACAGGATCAGCCGACAGGCCTCCTCGCAGGCCATGCCCAACCCCACCTCTTTGCCGTAGTTCGTGTCATTGTAAAAACGGGGATGCTCGCGGCAGATGTGGCACAGATACCCCTCGCCAAGATTTGTGATGATCTTGCAAAGCCCCGATGCGTCCAGATGAGGACATCTTTCGTCCGCGCATAATCTGAAGTGGGGCGTGTCCTCTCGGTCGATGCTGTCTTTGATGGCTTGGCCGTAGGGTTCGGTGATGGTATCGTAGACCTGCATGGTGTCATCATCCACGTCGATCTCCCAGCCGATACAGCAGGAGTGGAGGCACTTGTCTGCGATGCAGGTGAAGTTGGGGTAATATGTAGGGGCATATAGCTTCATGGCGGCTCCTTTTGTTTTTCTTCGGGATTATTATATAATAAACGACCGCATTTGTCAAGCAGGCGTAAATGGTTGTTTGCTGTAGTGAGATGACCAATATCGCGTGACACTCTCCGTATCTGTGTTCATCACCCGATGGGGAATATTACGGTAAATTGTTGTTTATTTTCCTATCAACTTTCTTTCCTCGTCGAAAGAAAGTTGCAAAGAATCGCCGCTCAGGGCAGAACCTACGGTTCTCCCCAAGACCCCAACTCCCTCGTGACGCACGCCGCTCCCCGATAGGGGAGTGGAGCGGCTAT
>JAGASP010000097.1 GCA_017621695.1 Clostridia bacterium | reverse complement strand
TGAGTGGGATAGGTAGCACAATCGGGGCGAAATTTCACATTTTAAGCCCTCGTTCCGCAATGAAACGAGGGCTATTTCTAAAAAATTTCACATTTCATAACTTTTTGCAGAAAAGCCCCTTGACAAATCGCTTCTCAAAAAGCATTACTCAACGACTTCGCGCGAAGAAACCGCTTCAAAAATCTGCAATTCTTTGTAGATGACGGGTACTCGGGCACAAACTTTGACCGCCCCGATTTCCGTAGGATGGAGCAAATGATTGAGAACGGAGAGATCGGCACGGTTATCGTCAAGGATATGTCCCGTCTTGGCAGAAACTTTCTCCAAGTTGGATTATACACCGATATGCTGTTTCCCGACAATGACGTTCGCTTTATAGCCATCAACGACGGAGTTGATTCCGCGGTACAAACCGACTTCGATATGACACCCATCCGCAACTTCTTCAACGAGCTTTTCGCAAGAGATACGGCGAAGAAAATTCGCGTAACCCTCAAAATGAAGGGCGAAAGCGGAAAGCCCCTTTGCTCCAAGCCGCCTTACGGATATGTTAAGAGCGCTGAGAACAAGGACGTTTGGGAAATCGACGAGGTTGCCGCAGAGGTGGTTAGGAAGATCTTCAAGCTTTGCATCGGCGGCTATGGTCCCGCACAGATTGCGAAAACGCTGAAAGCGGAAAACATCGTAACTCCTGCCGCTTATGTAGCCGAAAAGGCAGGTAAACCCTACAAGGGTAATCCCTATAAGTGGGATCACGCGACAATCGGGCGTATCTTGGAGCGACTTGAGTATCTCGGTCATACGGTCAACTTCCGAACGACAAACAAAAGTCCCAAGAGCAGTAAGCGCGTAAACAATCCCGTGGAAAAGCAGATGGTGTTCTTGAACACTCACCCTGCCATCATTGATGAGAATTCCTACGAGATCGTACAGAAGATACGCGAAAACAAGCGCAGACCGACGGCAACGGGCAAGGTCAGCATCTTCTCCGGCAAGGTCTTTTGTGCGGATTGCGGCTCAAAGCTCTATTACTGCACGACCAAGTACTTCGACGATAGCCAAGACTTCTTTAATTGCTCTCAATACCGAAAGGATACAAGCTCGTGCACGGTGCATTATATCCGTCAGCAAACGCTGATGAGCTTGGTGTTCAGGCATATCAAGAGTATGCTCTCGTATGTGCAGCAGTTTGAAGAAAGCTTTGTGCGTGAGGAAATTGAGAAAGCAGACAGAGTGCGCGAACGCTCCATTGCAAATGCGAAGAAAGAAATTGTAAGCTTAAAGCAACGCGACCAAACCCTTGACCTCATATTCAAGCGAACCTATGAGGATATGGCAACGGGAAGAATTACCGATGCGAAGTTTGACCTTCTTTCCTCGGAATATGAGAAGGAACAAGCGGAGGTAAAGCGCAGAATTGCCGAGTTTGAGGATATGATTGAGAACGGTGAGGAAGAACTGAAGGATCTCAAACAATTTCTTGCCAACGTTCGCAAGTACACCGATCCCGAGGAACTGACCGCAGAAATGCTTAACGATTTGGTTGATAAGATACTTGTCCACGCTCCCGATAAGAGTAGCGGACACAGAAAACAAAAAATCGAGATTTACTACAATGCTGTCGGCATCATTAACCTGCCCACCGCCAAAGAGGACGATTGCATCGTGCTTCACGGCAGAACCAAGGGCAATAAAGAAGCCGTATAAAACAGCAAGAGGTATTGTGACCAAAATCGGTCACAATACCTCCTACATACAAATACTTCCTTATGGGGCGGCAACTTCGGTTGGCGCACTTTTTTTTAGGAGGAAATGAAACATGAAAGCCACCAAACAAATTCTCGTCGCTTTGCTTTCACTTTTGCTGTTATTGTCGGTTTTAGCTGCGTGTAGCGAAAGCGATGCTCCCAACGATTCCTTGGAATCTGTTCAAGGGGGTGACACACAGCAGACCGAGGCAATGACAGAAGCAGAAGATATTGTTACCACTTTGGAATCTGACACGATTCAAGAAACCGAAGCCAACGTTCCCGAAGAAACCGAGAGCAACACTTCCGAGGAAATCGAGACCGATACGCCTAAGGACACCGTTAAAAGAACGGTAACTCGTGAGGAGTGGGTCAAAGCGTTTGAAAATCTTGAAAAAATCACGAATGTGACGGTAACGAATTCTTTCATTCAAGTCATCGAATGGTCAGACACTTTCGAAGAAGAGACCTTGGGTGAAAACGAACACAGATTACCTGACCACATGGAAATTTTGGAAGTTCGGAAATATGATAACGGTGTCCTATTCAAAACCGTTTCGCATAAAGCGCGTGACGACCTGAGCGGAACTCCTGAGCAAATCATAGATTCCAAAACAGCTTACCGCATCATTGCCCCGGAAAATTCTCTGGAGGCGTTTAACTTTGATGAGGGTGTCGACGGAATGCTTGACTTTATCAGTGAGCTTGAAGAATTTGACTATTACGGGTATGATAAATTCGCTTATTCGGAAACAAAGAAAACATATTCAGCTCCCTTTGATTTTTATGAGGGAGACGTATCCCTTGAACTCGGCTTTGAGGACGGGATTTTAACTCAAATGATCATGTTGCAGGTCGCTTCATTTGACGAAGGAACTTTAACCTCTCAAATCGCGACGCATATTACAGATATCGGCACAACCGAAAAAATTACCATGCCCATAGAAGCCGTTAAAACCGAAATTGATGCCGCCAAAGAGAAAATCTCTTCTGCAAATGGCAGGATTACTTGGAATGGCCCTGAAACTGAAAATATCAACACCTTTGTCTACGAATTTATAAATCAGTTAAAGTTTGAAAAATTAAGCAGCTGCAATTTTTCATCGGATAAACTGAATCGCCTGTCCTTAGAGTTTACAAATCTTGAATCCGTAGACTTGGGAAAATATACGGTAGAATATGAGGAATATACAATTGAATATGACAACGTCTTGATTGTGTTCAATTCAGAAGGCCTTATTACAGAAATTTTTATTGAAAACCTTGCACACCATGAACAGGTTTCTATTACGTTAGAATACGACGCCGTAAATTCATAGGTGATCTTTAAAAAACAACAGGTATAGAAAAGGCCAATGTTTCTGTATCTTTTTAATCAAAAAACCCCCGCGCCATCAGGCGCGGGGGGCAGGCATCGGTTAACCGATGCCGATTTTTTATTTTACAGAAAATTCACACAGGCATCAAGCCTTGGAAGCTTCCTCGATTGCCACGGCAACAGCAACAGTCATACCAACCATGGGGTTGTTACCTGCGCCGATGAGGCCCATCATCTCTACGTGAGCGGGCACGGAGGAGGAGCCTGCGAACTGAGCATCGGAGTGCATACGACCCATGGTGTCGGTCATACCGTAAGAGGAAGGACCTGCGGCCATGTTATCGGGATGCAGGGTACGGCCGGTACCGCCACCGGAAGCTACGGAGAAGTAGCTGACGCCGTTCTCCTGGCACCACTTCTTATAGGTACCTGCAACGGGGTGCTGGAAGCGGGTGGGGTTGGTGGAGTTACCGGTGATGGATACACCGACGTTCTCCAGCTTCATGATAGCCACGCCCTCGGGAACGTTGTCGGAGCCGTAGCAACGAACGTTAGCGCGCGCGCCGGTGGAGAAGGGCTTCTCCTCGACAACGGTAACGGTCTCGCTGTAGGGATCGAACGCGGTCTTCACATAGGTGAAGCCGTTGATACGAGCGATGATGTAAGCGGCATCCTTGCCCAGACCGTTCAGGATGACGCGGAGGGGCTGGGTGCGAACCTTATTGGCATTGAGCGCGATCTTGATAGCACCCTCAGCAGCAGCGAAGGACTCGTGGCCTGCGAGGAAGCAGAAGCACTCGGTCTCCTCGGAGAGGAGCATCTTGCCCAAGTTACCGTGGCCAAGACCGACCTTACGGTTCTCAGCAACAGAGCCGGGGATGCAGAAGGCCTGCAGACCGATACCGATAGCGGCAGCGGCGTCAGATGCCTTGGTGCAGCCCTTCTTGATAGCGATAGCTGCGCCTACAACGTATGCCCACTTAGCGTTCTCGAAGCAGATGGGCTGGGTTTCTTCGACGATCTTGTAGGGATCGATGCCGTAAGCGTCGCAGATCTCCTTGCACTCGTCGATGGAGTTGATACCGTATTCAGCGAGAGCGGCGAGGATCTTCGCTTCGCGTCTCTCATAACCTTCAAACTTTGCCATTATACAGTCCCTCCTATCTTATTCCTTACGGGGATCAATGTACTTCACAGCATCATTGAACCGTCCGTAGGTACCCTTGGCCTTCTCGTATGCTTCATTGGGCTCCATGCCCTTCTTGATGAAGTCGGTCATCTTGCCGAGAGATACGAATTCATAGCCGATCACTTCGTTGTTCTCGTCGAGTGCCATGCGAGTGCAGTAGCCCTCGGTCATCTCGAGGTAACGCACGCCCTTAGCGCGAGTACCGTACATAGTACCCACCATGGAACGCTCGCCCTTGCCGAGGTCTTCCATGCCTGCGCCGATGACAAGACCGCCCTCAGAGAAGGCAGACTGGCTACGGCCGTAGACGATCTGGAGGAACAGCTCACGCATAGCGGTGTTGATAGCGTCGCACACAAGGTCGGTATTCAGAGCCTCAAGGAGGGTCTTACCGGGAAGGATCTCAGCGGCCATAGCGGCGGAGTGGGTCATACCCGAGCAGCCGATGGTCTCAACGAGAGCTTCCTCGATGATACCGTTCTTGACGTTCAGGGACAGCTTACAAGCACCCTGCTGGGGAGCGCACCAGCCCACACCGTGGGTGTAAGCAGAGATGTCGCTGATCTGTCTTGCCTGAATCCATTGACCCTCTTCAGGCAGAGGGGCGGGACCGTGGTTAGGGCCCTGTTTGACGGTACACATATTCTGAACCTCATGGCTCATTGCGTACTCGCACTTGTACTCATTGCTCATGATTACATATCTCCTTTGTAAGATTAACTAATTTGGAAAATGGGGGTTCGGGACATCGAAGGCGCCGTCCCCTATAATGTGGAAATTTCTCCGCAGGGGCATCCCTATGTGGCGCCGTGGGATATAGACGGTGGTTATTTGAGACCAAACCGTATATCAATCCTCAATGAAAGCCTCGATGAGGGGGGTGACGGCATGGAGATAAGCTTCTCCGATATAGCACGCGCCGTCGGGGGTGGGGTGTACGCCGTCTGCAGCGTAATAGGTGGGATCTTCCTCCGCTTCGGTATGGAAGATCTCATCCATAGGAAGATACACATCAGCATATTCCTCGGCAAGACGGGTAAAGATGGCCTGTTTCCGCTCCAGCTCGGGACGCATATGCGCCTTATCCGGCACATCCAAAAGAATGGGCTGGATGAGCAGGAGCTTGGCGTTGGTCTTTTCTTTTACCTCGGACAGGATCTTGCGAAGATTGGCCTCAAAATACTCGTCGGTGGTCTCGATGTGCTCAAAGGCATGGTGATGCCACACATCGTTGACGCCGATCATGATGGACAGAATATCGGGTTGGATCTCGATAAAGTCACTTGCAAGACGTGCTACGAGGTGCTCGGTCCTGTTTCCGCTGATACCCAAATTGACAAATTCAAACTCTGTGTCGGGGAAGGAATCCTGGATCATGGCCGACGCATATTTCGGGTAGCCCTCACCCATATCATTGGGATTACTTCGGTCTCTCCCGGCATCGGTCACGCTATCTCCTTGAAATAAAATTTTCATTGCGTTTTTCGGTGCCTTTTCTTATGTATTTTTGAAACGGATTACTTTACGATTTCACCGTAGATCTCGCCAAAAGCGGCAGCGGCGTTGCATTCATCGGTATCGATGTGCATAGCCAGTGCATAGCTGGGGCTGACACGGACAACCACGTCATCAAAAATGGTGGTTCTGTCGGACTTGACCAGCACCTTGACCACTTCGCCATTGGTAACGCCCAAGCCCTCTGCATCTGCAGGGGTCATGTGGATGTGGCGCTTGGCGATGATGCAACCCTCGTCGATATCGATCTCACCTGCGGGGCCGATCAGCTTGATACCGGGGGTACCTGCCACGTCGCCACTCTCACGGACGGGGACAGCCTTCAGACCCAAACTGCGGGCATCGGTAAAGGAGAGCTCTACCTGATTGGCAGGACGGGTGGGACCCAGCACGCTGACCATCATCTCGCCCTTAGGTCCGACAAGCTTGAGCTTATCGTTGGCAGTAGCAAACTGACCGGGCTGGCTGAGCATCTTCTTGACGATGAGCTCTGCGCCTTCGCCGTACAGGGCAGCCACAGCCTCCTTGGTGAGGTGGACATGTCTTGCGGAGGTTTCTACGAGAATCTTGTTTTCCATAGCTTGTAATCCTCTCTTATGTTTGGTTTTGCGACACAAATGGGTTTAATTCGCATTCTTAATTATTATATCATATTGTTTTGAAATTGTAAAGTATTTTTTTGAATTATTTCGGGATGTATATAGAATTTCTTTTTGGGCATAATGATAAAAAGTGTGGTAGGAAGATAAATTGTTGTTTGCCGCAGTGCGGCGGCCAACGCTCGCGTGACACTCTCCGTGTCCGTGTTCATCACCCGATGGGAAGTGCAACGGTAAATTGTTGTTTAGGCGGCAGTGCCGCCGGCCAATATCGCGTTGCACTCTCTAAGGCAAGGGTGCATCACCCGACAAGGGGGTGGTCTTGTAAATTGTTGTTTACGGGCGTATGACCAACATGGCCGTAGGGGCGACCCTATGTGGTCGCCCGTCGTCCCGACATCGGCAAAATCCATGTGGTTCAACTTATTTTGCGGGAGGCCACATAGGGCCTCCCCTACGGGACATCATAAATCTCACGCTAAACTACAATTTACGGTACATAATGCAAAAAATCAAAAAGGAGCATCCCATGTCCGACAACGAAAAAAGCGCCCCCGTCACCGAGAGCGAAAAGAAAAACAAAACCACCGCACAAGAGCTTGAAAACATTGAGAAATCCTCCTCGGTCATCGCGTCCAACGACCGTGAATCCATTTACTGCATATCCATCATTGGGCAGGTAGAGGGTCATTATTTATTGCCCGAGGGACAAAAGGCCACAAAATACGAGCAGCTCATTCCTCTGCTCGTCTCCATCGAGGAAAACGACGACATCGACGGCCTGCTGATCGTGCTCAATACCATGGGTGGCGACGTGGAGGCCGGTCTGGCTCTGGCCGAGCTTATCTCCTCCATGCGCAAGCCCACGGTGACGTTGGTGCTGGGAGGCGGCCACTCCATCGGCGTCCCTCTTGCAGTTGCGGGACACAAATCCTTCATTGTTCCCTCCGCTACCATGACGGTCCATCCCGTACGGATCAGCGGTACCGTCATCGGTGCCCCCCAGACCTATCGATATTTTGAGGATATGCAAAACCGTATTCTGAATTTCATCAGCGATCACAGTCGCATTTCGGTAGAACGTCTCAAGGAATTCCTGATGCGTCCCGATCAACTGGCCACCGACGTGGGTACGGTGCTGGACGGTCAGGAGGCCGTGGCCTGCGGGCTCATTGACGAGGTCGGCGGGTTGGACAGGGCGCTTGCGGTTCTGCGCGAAATGATCGAAAAGCGGAGAGAACGCAAAGCAACCTCGGCGCACTGATCCGTCACGCATCCTTCCCCGTCAACAGATAATCGACCGAAACCTCCAGCATTTTTGCAAGCTCTTCCAGCCTTGACAGATCCGGAAAGGACATCCCCCTTTCCCATTTGGATATGGCTTGCGGTGTGATGCCCAATCTTTCTGCGAGGACACTCTGGGTCATACCCTTTTCTTGCCGCAATATTCCGATGCGCTCACCCATCCGTTGCATATGCATCATCTTTACCTCCAAGCGTTTTTCTTATGGGAACCTCTAAAAACTCTATTGGCGAGAAAGCCATGAGGGAGTTTTTCGTCAAATGAGACAATTTTTCGCGCGCGTAGTGGAGCTACGCGAAGGGAAAATCGCTTTCGCAAGCGAAAGCGTGAAATGTGACGGAAAAATCACCATGGATTTTCCGTCAAGAGAGTTTTTAGAGGTGACCTTATCATAACATGACAGTCGACTGTAATGTCAATAGGGTTCTACTCATATAGTGGTGATTTTTCGAAAAAAGTTGGGTCGGAGGGTGAAAAGTTACAAAAAATTCAAAGAAACAAGGGAAGAGCGAGCTCTTCCCTTTTATGTTATTCCAAGGCCGCATTTCAGTCCAGTACCATCCACGCGCCGAGGGTGGCTTTTTCGGATTCTTCGGGCATGGCGATGACACCCTTTTCCAAAGCATCCTTAATGGCCATCATACGGAGACCGCAGATCACCATAGCGGCCACGTAGTCAAGCTGATCGGAAAGCAGAGGGCTGTTGGCCTTGGCCAACTCTGCTTTGAGGCCATCAAAAACGGCCGTCACGTTGGCGAGCAGCTCATCAAATTTGGGATGATTTTCAATCAAAGCCTTGATCTTACCGATCTCATCCGGCATAAACAGGATGAGGTCGGCGGCGATCTTGCCGTTTTCGTCAGCGTAAGCATAACGGCCGTTCAAGTAGTTCCAGATCGCCTTCTCTGCCTCACTGAGGGAGTCAACGGTACGGCCGCTTCGGATGGCCTCGCCCAAGAACAGTATATCATTGCAATCCTGAGGTACGCCGCCGTTGGGCTTCTCAAGTCCCCAACTGTGGACGACATAATTACAAAACCATACACTGTCCCTGCCGCCGCCATTTTGACTGATCGGGGGGAGATCTTCGCCAATGTTGGCTCCTTCCTCATAGCCCATAAAGCCCCAGGTTTCTCCGTTGGCGCGGGTTGCGGGATTGTAGATACCGTCACGCACGGGCAGGGAGAAAATAGCTCCATCCAACACATAGGGAATGAACCACCACAAAAGCTTATTGTCGCTCATGTGGGGCGGCAGGACAGCGTGCTTTTTGATCTCGGGCACCAGCTCGTCGATGAGAGTCTTGATGATGCTCAAACGTTCTTCTCTGCCCTTGCACTTGACGCGGTAGCACTCCTCTTGGGTGGTCTTGTCCAAAATCACAAAATCGGTGATGTAGCGGTCGCCCACACGGCGCAGAAGGGTGGACTGCTCCAAGAGGGCGATCTCCTCCTCCATGTAGGGCATGGCTATCCCCAGCGCGATGGACAATTCCTCGGCTGTGGAGGGGTTATTGCTGGCTTCCAGCAGGATATTCTTGGGAACGCTTCTCTGCACCGCCGACCAAGGCAGCCCCGATGGCTGATTGCCGCTGGCAGAAAAACCCACGTTTTCGGGTCGATAGCTTCTTTTTCCAAATTCTCTTGCCATATGCATACCTTCTTTCAAAAGTTTTCGTGCACGGAACAGCTTGGCTTTTACCGTACCTTCGGGGAGTCCGAGAGACTTTGCGATATCCTGCACACGTCTGTCCTCGATGTAGAAGGCCACCACCACCCGACGGTAATCCGCCGAGATAAAAGCCAGCTCGCGGCGCAGAAGAGAGAGATCTTCCGCGTGGATATAGGCCTCGGCGGGGGTGGGAGTATCGTCCGAAAGATCGAGGTCAGCGGGATCATCCATAGCCGTATGCTCTCGATGGCGGCGCTTTTTATCCGACCACAGGGCATAGCGGTTACGGGCGATCTGCCACACCCAGCCGTGGAGGCAGTCCGGATCTGTCCCACGGGCTATGGCTTGCATGAGGTTCAGCATGATATCAGCGGTCAGATCTTCGGCATCGTGCTGATTCCCTGTTTTTCGGAGGCAGAAATAGAAGATCTTTTCCATGTAGGCCTCGGCAACGTCTTGCATGAGGCTGTGGTTTGTCGGTTTATTCATTGGGTCTCTCACTCCCTTCGACCGTATAGTGTGGGCATGGGGAATTTGGTTGCGGAAATTTTGAAATATTTTTAGATAAGGTAAATTGTTGTTTGCCGCAGTGCGGCGGCCAACGCTCGCGTAACACTCTCCGCAGGGAAGGTGCATCACCCGACAAGAGGTTGGTTATGTAAATTGTTGTTTATGGGCTTTTAACCAACGTGGCCGTAGGGGAGGCCCTGTGTGGCCTCCCGCCAAAAAGATTGTTGACCCACAAGGGTTTTGTCGATGTCGGGACGACGGGCGACCACACAGGGTCGCCCCTACGGCATCAAATGACTAACCGCTAAAAATAATTTACGAGGGTTATTGTCGTTCTGTAGGGGCGGATTCCATATCCGCCCGAAAACTTCCTAAAGA
>JAGASP010000096.1 GCA_017621695.1 Clostridia bacterium | reverse complement strand
TGCATAGTTGGCCAGGAAATCGGGCTCAACGGTATGCAGGGGAGCATCGGGATCTACAGGGGGCTCAGTAGGCTCCTCGGTGGGATCCTCGGGCTTTTGGGTGGGCTCTTCACCCTGGGTAGGATCTTCACCCTGCGTGGGAGCTTCGCCCTGGGTAGGATCTTCACCCTGGGTGGGGTCTTCGCCCTGGGTAGGATCTTCACCCTGGGTAGGAACTTCACCCTGGGTAGGTGCTTCCGTGGGAACTTCAGAATCAGCAGAAGTTTCCTCGGAAGGTTCGCCGGTGGTTTCAGCGCCGGTTGCTGCGCCTGTAGCAGTAGTATCCTGAGGATCCTCAGTTGTACCGGTACAAGCGACGACAGTCAACACCAATGCCAGCACGAGCGTAGCAAGAATGAGTAACTTTTTCATTGCTTTTCTTCCTTTCTTGTCTTTACATTTTTAAAGCGCGCACAAAAAGAGCACTCTTCAGAAATGCTTAAGCCAATTTTAACACACTCCGTTTCTTTTGTCAATAGATTTACATAATATTACAAGGGGTACAAACGCATCTTTAGCGGTTTGCACAAATTTATATACCCATAAAATAGTAAAACCGCCGTAAAAATTTCACGGCGGTAAAATGCATTCAATTTTTATAAATGAAATCACCGATCTGGTCGATGAGAACCTTATCCCCGGTGCTGTCCGAGAGAATGAATCGTTGGATACGGGAATCGTCGTGGCCGAGGTCGGCACGGAACGTACCGTTGTTTTTGTGGATCTTGTACTCCACGTCGTACACATACAATGTATAACGCTTGTTATTCTCCACGCGATCCTCCGTCGTGACCAGTGTCAGCTCGATATCGTAGAGCTGTTGCATGGTAAACGGCGGCTCAGGCTTTCTGTTTTCGTCTGCCTCATAATAATTCGTGCTGAACAGCGAATTGTAGGTTTCGTGATCCCCTGCTATGATCGCGTCGATCATGGTTTTGAGGGTCACAACGGCAGGGCCGTAGCTTGCGACCTTGTCCTCGGGGATGATGACGGTCTCATTGGTACGGACATCCGTATAATAAATGTAGCGATCCAACGCGAGATACTCGGCATCCTGCATGATGTCGTATTCGTAATCGGGCTCATAGTAGATAACGGTATTCGGTCTTGCGGTGCTCTCTTCCTCTCCCGTGCCGTTGATCGCGCGATCCAAAACGGGCATCAAAAACAGAGCTGCGACCATAAAGACCACCATGCCTGCCGCAACGATCAGGATGGTTTTTTTGAGCTTTTGCGTTGCTTCCCTTGCCTGCCGTGCTTCCAATTCAAATTTGTTGATCGGCTTTTCTTCGTTTTCAACGGGAATCTCAGGCGTGGAATCGGATTCGGCGGAAGCTTCTGTATTTACATCGATGTCCTGTTCGAGTTCTTCTTTGCGTACATCGTTTTCGTTCATAAGAGCGACTCCTTTCATGCGCATGGTTCATATCGCAGCATAAGTATAACATACTTTGTTTCCAAGAGCAAGTAAAAAGAACTACTTTTTTATAAATTTTTCTTGAATTCTTGCGATTTCCTGTTGTCATACGCAAAAAAATATGTTATAATATACTGATTTTAGTTTTGAAAGAAGGTTTGACCCCTATGAAGTACCTCGTTCTGATCCCCGACGGCATGGCCGACGAGCCTGTTGCCGCCCTCAACCATAAAACCCCCATGGAGGCCGCAAACAAGCCCACCATGGATATGCTTTGCGCCAAATCTACCGTGGGACACGTCCTCAACGTTCCTGCAGGGATGGTGCCCGAGAGCGATACTGCCAACATGGCGATCCTCTCCTTCGATCCCAAGATCTATTCCCACGGCCGCTCTCCCCTGGAGGCTGTCAGCATGGGCATTGAGATGGCTCCTGACGAGACAGCCTACCGTTGCAACGTCTGCACCATTTCCGATGATGACCTTCCCTACGAGGACAAGATCATGCTGGATCATTCGGCCGATGAGATCACCACTGCCGAAGCAGACGAGCTTATCAAAGCTCTGGATGCATCTCTCGGAAACGAGATCAGGAAATTCCATACCGGTATCAGCTACCGCCACTGTCTCATCTGGAAGGACGGCGATGAGCATTACGATTTTTCCCGCCCGCACGACATCATCGGCCGTTGTATCCGTGACTATCTTCCCTCCGAAGACAACGGCGGTGCAGAGTTCCGCGCACTCATGAAAGCAAGCTATGACATTTTGAATCATCATCCTGTCAATGAAGCCAGACGTGCACGCGGTTTAAAGCCCGCAAATACTGCTTGGCTCTGGAGTCCCGGCAAGAAGCCCCAACTCCCCAATTTCAAGGAAAAATGGGGTGTAAACGGCACAGTCATCTCCGCAGTTGACCTCATCAAGGGCATCGGTCTTTGCGCAGGTATGCAATCCATTGACGTTGAGGGCGCAACGGGTAACGTCCACACCAACTACGACGGCAAGGCGCAGGCTGCGATCCAAGCTTTTTCGGACGGTGCTGATTTCGTTTACGTTCACGTGGAAGGTCCCGATGAATGCGGACACCGCGCAGAGATTGAAAACAAGGTGATCTCCATTGAAAAGATCGACGCGCTGATCCTGAAGCCCGTGTATGAATATTTAAAGCAAAGCGGTGAGGATTTCAAAATTCTGGTCCTCCCCGACCATCCCACGCCTCTCGCCATCCGCACCCACTCGTCCTCTCCTGTCCCCTTCTTCCTGTATGATTCCACGCAGGAAACAGAGGGCGTTGCTACATTTACCGAAGCAGAGGCAGAAAAAACAGGCTTGTATATCCCTCAGGGGCATACTTTGCTCGATAAAATGATCACCAGATAAGAAACGCTTGTTATATAACAATTGTTTCTTGCGAAACACAGGAGGTTTACCATGTCGGAGCCCGTATTTGATCCTATGGATCAAGAAAATACTCCTTTAACAACCGAAAATGATGTTCTCTCCCCTGAGGTATCAGCCGAGATTTCCGATCCCGCTCCCACAAGCGGCGGTGTATCCGAAAAGAAAAAAGAGCCTTTCGTGGCTGTGATGCTGGAATATCTGGAGATCCTTGCCATTTCCGTTTGCGTTGTTCTCCTCATCTTCACCTTTGGCATTCGCCTCTGCCGCGTCAACGGCAACTCCATGCTGAAAACCCTTTCACACACCGAGATGCTGATTACAGCATCGTTGGCCGACGTTGAGCCCGGCGACATCATCGTCTTCCATCAGACGAGCGACACCTATCTCCGCTTCAACGAGCCCCTGGTCAAGCGTGTGATCGCGACCGAAGGACAAACCGTTCGGATCGACTATGCGACCAACGAAGTATCCGTTGACGGCGTGGTTCTGGACGAGCCCTACATTTCCCTGCTGGCAGGCGACAACAAGACAGAAATTCCTTGGCTTCTCCAGCTTCCCGGTCACCATTTCGATATGAAAACCGGCATTTTTGAAGCTACGGTACCCGAAGGATGTCTGTTTGTCATGGGGGATAACCGCAACAACTCTGCAGACAGTCGCAGTCTTGAGGTCAATTTCGTAGACGAACGCCGTGTACTCGGAAAAGTGATCTGCAGACTGGATCCCTATACCAAATTTGATTGAAAATGACGAAAAAGTGAGGTATGCCCATGCCCAGTGAGCATATTCAATGGTTTCCCGGCCACATGGCCAAAACACGGAGACTGATATCCGAAAATTTAAAAAACGTACACATCATCATTGAAGTATTGGATGCACGCGTTCCCGTCAGCTCGAGAAATCCCGAGCTGAGACGTTTGACGGGGCAGAAGCCTACCATCCTGCTTCTCAACAAAGCCTCTTTGGCTGATCCTCAGAAGAGCCGTGAGTTTGTGAAACGGTACACCGACACCCACACGGTATGCATCCTGTGCGACTGTGTCACAGGCGAGGGCATCAATCAGCTTCCCAATGCTATCCGCAAGGTTTTGCACGAGCGCGTGGAGCGTTACGAGGAAAAAGGCATGAGCGGACGGCATCTGCGTGCCATGGTCGTGGGTGTTCCCAACGTGGGTAAATCCACTCTTATCAACCGCATGAGCGGCGGTGTCAAGGCGAAGACCGAAAACCGCCCCGGTGTTACAAGAAACAAGCAATGGGTCACGACAAAGCTGGGTCTTGATCTTCTGGATATGCCCGGCGTGCTTTGGCCGAAGTTTGAAGATCAGATCGTTGGAGAAAATCTGGCGCTGACAGGCGCCATCAAGGACGATATTCTTGATATTGAGCATCTGGGGTTGATCCTGGTGCGCCGTCTGCGCGCTTTGTACCCGCAAGAGCTCTCCGCCAGATACAAGCTGACGGAGGCTGACGGTTGGAAAGACCTCTCAGACCTTGATCTTATGACCCTCATAGGAAAGAAGCGCGGCTGCCTCATTCCCGGTGGTATTGTGGATACCGAGCGCGTAGCCAATCTTTTGGTGGATGAATTCCGCGCCGCCCGCATCGGCAAGATGACCATTGACGAGCTTCCTCCCCTGCCCGAGAAAAAAGAACCCAAGAGTCAAGAGCCCGAAACTCCGTCTTCTCCCGAAAGCGAGGCTGACCATGCCTGATTTTACCTTTGAAAAAGCGTTGCAGTCCCAAGGATTTACCGCGGTCTGCGGTGTAGACGAGGCCGGGCGAGGGCCGCTTTGCGGTTCTGTCGTGGCTGCGGCCTGCATTCTTCCGCATGACGTAGACCTTCCCGGGCTGAACGACTCCAAAAAGCTGACACCGAAAAAGCGTGAGGCTTTGTTTGATCTAATATGCGAGCGTGCCGTCGCCTTTGGTATTGCAGAGGGAACGGTGGAGGAGATCAATGAGACCAACATTTTGGAGGCCGATCTCTTGGCCATGCGCCGCGCCATTGAAAACCTGAAAACCCCCGAGGGGACCCCCTACCCTGCGGATTACGCCTTGATCGACGGCAATATCGCGCGCGATTTTTCCATCCCTGCCGAAGCATTGATCGGAGGGGATGCACGCTCCATGTCCATAGCCGCCGCGTCTATCCTTGCCAAGGTCACGCGTGACCGTATGTGCGAGGAAATGGACAAGGCCTATCCCGAATACGGGATCGCCAAGCACAAGGGCTACGGAACAAAGCAACACAAGGAAGCGCTGTACAAATACGGTCCCGCGCCTATTCACCGTACGAAATTCATCCGTTTTCTGAACGAGGAAAAATCATGAGCACCGCAGAAAGACCTGACAAGCTGACGGTAGGCCGTCTCGGTGAAGATGCGGCAGCCGCCTATTACGAGCAACAAGGCTATGCGGTCGTCGGAAAAAACCTCCGTTTTTCGCACAGAGAGCTGGATCTCGTGCTGGAAAACGAAGCTTCCATTGTATTTGCAGAAGTCAAAACGCGCAGGCAGACTTTCGGTGAGCCGTCTCCCTTCGGCCGTCCCGCCATGGCCGTGGGTCGCGAGAAAAAACGAAACACCGTGTTGGCCGCCGAGGCTTATCTTCGCGCACATCCCACAAAAAAGCAACCCAGAATCGACGTTGTGGAGGTTTATATCGCGTACCGCGGCAGTACCCCTGTGGTGCAGGATGTGGTGTGCATCCGCAACGCATTCGGAAAATAAATTTTATTTGATAGAAGGTTTTTCATATGATTCCCTGTTTTTTTGACACCCATTGTGACACAGCTTACGAGCTTTATCACAGAGGCTGCGGTCTTTCCGAGAACAACTGCCACATTGATCTCCTGAAGGCCTCGGTCTATCCCAAATATGCCCAGTATTACGCCGTTTGGAGCAACAGACGCAAGGATGACGAGACCTGCTGGGAGGATTTTTTGAAAATTGCCGAGAATTTTGACAAGGAGCTGGCCGCAACCGACGGAAAAGCCGTCCGTGTGACGGATGCCCAAGGCTTGCAGACAGCTTGGAGCAAGGGACAACACGCTGCCATTCTGGCTGTAGAGGACGCTCGCTTAACGGCAGGAAAGCTTGATCGCGTAGACATTCTTGCCGGGATGGGTGTGAAATACATGACCCTGCTTTGGGGCGGCGAGACCTGTATCGGCGGTTCGCACGATACGCACGGACATCTTACCGATTTTGGTCGTGCCGTGGCACGTCGATGCTTCGAGGTTGGCATTGTTCCCGACGTATCTCACGCCTCGGAGGAGGCTGTGGATGATCTCATCCCCATTGCCTACGAATACGGCAAGCCTTTTATTGCCTCTCACTCCAATGCTCACGCGGTATACGGACACACGAGAAATCTCCGAGACCGTCATTTTGAACACATCAAAGCATTGGGCGGTATCGTGGGCATCAGCCTTTGCTGTTCTCACCTGACCGACACTTCCCTGCGTCCCGCGGATGCAACTGATCTTCTTCGTCATCTGGAGCATTATTTGTCGCTCGGCGGCGAGGATATGGTCGGCTTTGGCGCGGATTGGGACGGAACCGATCTTCCCCAAGGTATCGAGCACGTAGGTCATCTCACCAATTTTGCAGAGCTTCTCGGACAGCACAACTATTCCGATGCGCTGATCGAAAAGATCTTCTGGAAGAATTTTTATAATTTCGCGTTAAACAATTTATAAGCATTCCGCAAGCGGCGGGAGGAGCAAGCCCTTCCCAAGCAAAAACAATATCGTACCGCGTGAAATTCCATCCCTTGAGTAACCCCGTAGGGGACGTCGCCTTCGACGTCCCGTTTCCCACAATTTCATTTATTTTAGGAGCACAAACACCATGATGTATCAATCCACCCGTGACGCAAGTCACAAGAAGTACACCGCCGCAGAAGTCATCAAGATGGGTCTTGCACCCGACGGCGGTCTGTTCATCCCCGAGACCATTCCTGCCCTGACGGCTGATGAGATCACCGCGCTGTGTGACGATTCCTACCCCGTTCGTGCAGCCAAGATCCTCGGCAAATTCCTCACCGACTACACCTACGACGAGCTGCTTTCCGATTGCACCGCCGCATACTGCGAAGCTTCCTTCCCCGGCGGCGCGGCTCCGCTCGTTCACGTACATGACAATATTTATTCTCTGGAGCTGTGGCACGGTCCTACTGCCGCCTTCAAGGATATGGCGCTTCAGATCATGCCCCGTCTTTTGTCCCGTGCGCTCGTCAAGACGGGCGAGACCCGCGACGCGCTGATCCTGGTGGCTACCTCGGGCGACACGGGCAAGGCCGCGCTGGAGGGCTACAAGGACATTGACCGTATCCGCATCATGGTCTTCTACCCTGTGGACGGTGTCAGCCGCGTGCAAAAGCTGCAGATGGCGACCCAGACGGGTGACAATGTCAACGTCACCGCCATTTACGGCAACTTTGACGACGCGCAAACGGGCGTCAAGAACATCTTTTCTGACAAGGCCATGGCCGAGGCGCTCGACAAGGAAGGCTACGTGCTTTCCTCTGCCAATTCCATCAACTGGGGTCGTCTTGCACCTCAGATCGTTTACTACGTATCCGCATATTGCGATCTGATCTCCAAGGGTGCTATCAAAATGGGCGACGTGATGGACGTTTGCGTACCTACCGGTAATTTCGGTAATATCTTTGCCGCCTATATCGCCAAGCTCATGGGGCTTCCCATCCGTCATTTTGTTTGCGCATCCAATAAAAATAATATTCTGACCGATTTCCTGCGCACAGGCACCTATGACCGCAACCGCGCCTTCCACCTGACCATGTCTCCCTCTATGGATATTCTGATCTCCAGCAACCTGGAGCGCCTGCTTTGCTTCACCGCAGGCGAGGATGCAACTGCCGCTTATATGGCTTCCCTCAAGAACATGGGCGCATATACCGTAGAGGACGCCGTCAAGGCCGCGATTGCCGAGAATTTCTCGGGTTATTTTGCCGACGAACGCGCCACCGCCGCGACCATTCAGAATTATTACAGCGACTATCACTATCTGTCTGATACCCACACGGCTGTCGCATTGTCTGCCGCTGAGCAATATCTTGCCGACAAGGGCGAGACTGCCGTTCCCATGGTGGTAGCTTCCACCGCAAGCCCCTACAAGTTTGCGGCTGACGTATACACCTCCCTGTCGGGTGGTGAAAAGCTTCCCAAGGATCCGCTCTCCGCGCTGGATCAGCTGACTGAAGAAACCGGCGTTTCCATTCCTTATCCTCTGTGCGGTCTGGCCGAAAGAAAGATCCGCTTTGAGGAAGTCATCAAGGCCGAGGATATGCCTGCCGCCGTGCTCGCATATTGCAAATCCAAATAATCAGCGCTGTTATGTAGAAAAATTCCCCCGATCCGTACGGTTCGGGGGAATTTGAAGCATCAGCCCTTCATATCCTGATTGGGCTTGAAGGTGGCGCAAACGGTATCGTTAGAGGAGGATGCATAGGTGGGGCCTACGGTGATCTCCTTGGCGGTACAATGCGTTTCGCCGTCGTGATAGGTGCAATTTTTTACGTCGCAGCAGACACCCTTGATGTGATCGCATCCAAGGCCGCCACAGGTACGCTTGTTCGATTCGGACATGGTTTTTCCCTGCCTTTTGTGTTTTTTAGGAAGCCATCGTGAGTATACTATAGCTCATCGCGCCTTCCTCGCGTTTATTTTGTGCGGAGCACAGGCGAGTTATGCTTTTTATTTTTTTGTTTATTATGTAAATTGTTGTTTAGGCGGCAGTGCCGCCGGCCAACGCTCGCGTGACACTCTTCAAAGCGAGGGTGTATCCCCCGATGGAGAGTACAACGGTAAATTGTTGTTTAGCGGAGAATTAACGAAAACCCGTAGGGGCGACCCTATGTGGTCGCCCGTCGTCCCGACATCGACAAAACCCTTGTGGGTCAACAATCTTTTTGGCGGGAGGCCACACAGGGCCTCCCCTAC
>JAGASP010000095.1 GCA_017621695.1 Clostridia bacterium | reverse complement strand
GGACATCCTGGTAACGAGTAATGCTTCCTTTTACGCAGCAGCCAAGCCATATATTGGCGTGCCGTTGGGTTCCTCACCGAACCAGTACGGACAGTATGAGTACGTGGAGGACATCGGCTACAGCCTTGGCATTGGTGCCGGTAAGGCGGGAGATATGTACGTGGCTCAATGGGGCTGGAATCTAGGAACCGGGTATTTCCACTCCCCCACTAACGTGCTGTACTATATGTTCTACGTCAGCGACATTGAGGAATACGACCCGTATGCCAAGAAGGTCAGCTCCGGCGGTGTGGAGAGCAACGAGCTTTACGAGTACATCCGCAATTACAGCAAGACCTTTGTGGACGGACGGTTGCCCATCAAGAACGGTACCATCAGCGCGGATCTCTTTGAAGCTGACATTGACGAGAGCCGAAAGATGGACAACGAAAGCGGCAAGATCCAGATAGGCTACAGTTGCTATGATTTTGACGCTGACCTGGATACCCAAGTGCTGTCCTCTTGGTCGGAAAACGACGCCAGCTTTTGGGAGACCTGGCAGAATTTCGGTTTGGGCTCCGCTTTCACAGGTGGTCCCGATGAAGCCAGCCGTGTGGTTGCGCCCATACAGATTCTCAAAGCCGATGACCTGGAAGGGAAAAACGCCACGGTTGCCGAGCGTCTACTCGTGAATATGCAGGACGTGGATTCCATCCGTGAGACCTACACCGAAGCCACCGAGAACGATGAGGTAGTGGTGCTGTTCCGCTTCGCCACCAGCGATTATTTCTCCCAAGCAGCGGTCATCATTGAGCCTGACGCGGGTTTCCTTGGCGCGGATAAGAAGTATGAGAATCAAGCGTACATCGCCAGCGAAAGCGTGTTCTTTGACTTCGATATCATCCAACTCACCTTCAACAAGGAGGGTGTATACACCGTGATCCCCGTGGTGGCGGATCCCATTGATGCCATCGCCGGTATCACGCCTCCCGTAGACCTCCCCGGAGAGCTTGAATGGTATCAGATCGTTTTCGCTTTGATTTTGCTCGTTCTGCTCATTCTCCTACTGGCTCCGCTGTGGCCCTATATTTTGCAGGCAATTCTGTGGGTATACGACTACATTGCCAAGGGTGTTCGGGCGGTTGCACGACTCATCCGAAAACGAAAAAACAATCGCGATAAGGATAAGGAGGATTAGCGCATGAAAACGGCTAAGAGAATACTTGCTGTCATTCTCCTTGCCGTGATCCTTTGGGCAGTCGGCTATCTCGTGTTCACGGGACGTCGGCTGCCCTCTGTGTTTACGGAGGAACCCGTGACAGAAACGACTATTGAAATCTACGAAGGGAGCGTGACAAATGGAGAAAGGAAAACAGAAACAACAACGGAAACGACAGAAACGACTTGCGGTTCTTAATTGGCTCATTACATTGGCGGTATTTGCGTGGACGGTATGGCAAGCAGTGACTACGTTTCAAATGTCCTACCTCCGCATGGGCGAAGCGTTTCGTGATTTCGGGCTGTCCATCAAGTTCTTTTTCTGTTTGCTCCTTGGGATTCCCAATTACACAATGCCCACCGTCAACAATTTCTCGGATGTGATGCCGTGGAGACTCATACCAGAGGAATGGGCAGCGTTCTGGGCGAGTGTGGGAGAATACCTATCACGATTATTCGATATTGAAAACCTTCGCGCATATGGCTATGCGTTTGCCGAAAAGCTGGAAGTCATCTCAAAGGCGGGATTGGTACTGCTCCCGTGTGTACTCATATTGGCGGTGGCGGTCAAGCAGCTCTACCGTAGTGTGAACACCAAACACAACCAAGATACGGTGCCATTAGTGCTTTTCAAGAGATATGCACAGGCGTACTATCAGCCCGTGAAACGGTCTGTTTTAGGCTATATTGCCTTTATTAAGGAACACATCTTTCTGGTGGTTATCCTGTCCCTGATTTGGGTGTGCAGTCTGAATATTGTCACCATCGTGGTAGAGTTTCTGGCGTACTATTTCTTCTTCGCCGTGTCCTACCGTCTCGACACCCTATATATCCAGTTCGGCAAGCTCCTTATGGATCTGTTGGTGGTCTACCACCACGTTCCGGGATGGATCCTGCTCATTATCCCCTGTGCCTTATTCCTAAATTTTCGCAAGACCGTAGCCCTTGCCAAGCTCCGACACATGGAAGCGCGGAATTGTGGGTTTATCAATGAGCTTCCCATTGTGTCCATGACTTGCGGCTCCATGGGCAAGAAAAAGACGACGATCATCACGGATATGGCTTTGTCACAGGAAGTAATGTTTCGACAAAAAGCGTTGGACATACTCCAAAAGAACGACATGAAGTTTCCGTATTTTTCATGGGTCTGCTTTGAGATGGAGCTACGGAGGTGTATGGAGTTCGGGACAGTGTACAATCTGGCGACTGTCAAGGCATGGGTGAAACTCAAACAGGAGCGATTCAATAGGCATGGGAATAGCCGACTCCAACTGTACGGCTATGATACGGATCGGTACGGGTTGATTTATGAAAATGGTCTCACCCGTGCTGACCTTTTCGATGTTTTAGAAATCTACGCCCAAGCCTATTTCATCTACGTCATGCAGTCCAGTTTGATTATCTCAAACTACTCAATCCGTACCGACAACCGCTTTCTGGATGCGGGCAATTTCCCAATGTGGAGTTTCGACTTTTTCCGCTTCGATTACGGTAAAAACAGCCGATATGCTCACATACTTGACTTTGACGTGCTACGCCTCGGCAAGAAGGTAGTGGAGAACAACGAGAAGGCGGGTAGCTTTGAGTTCGGCGTGGTGGCGATCACCGAGGTTGGCAAGGAGCGCGGCAACAATCTGGAGCTGAAGGAGGTCAAGAAGGGACAGGACGAGACCAATCAGAAAAATGACCTGTTCAATGCGTGGCTGAAAATGTGCCGCCATTCAGCAACCGTGGATCATTTTCCGTTTATCAAGGTGTTTACCGACGAGCAGAGACCCGAGAGCTGGGGAGCAGATGCGCGCGACCTTTGCGATATCGTTCATATCGTGTCCTCCGGCGAACAGCGGCTCGCCCTGCCATTCTTTACGATTGAGGAAATGGTGCAGGAGTGGCTGTTCGGGCGGTTTATGGCTCTCTATTACGACTTCCGGCATAGGCGCGGGGATAACACCTTGCTCGTCCACGTTCTGAAAAGCATAACGGCCACAATCTACCGCCATTACGTCACGATTTACAACCGCTACGGGTACAGTATCACCAAAATCGAGAAAGAACGAGGCACACAGGATGGGAATATAGAGAAAAAGAAATATTACCTGATGAACCAAAAGATTTACGCCAACCGATTTTCAACGGATTGTTTCAGCGATTATTTCAACGACATGGCACGAAAGTCCAAAATGGGGCTTCACGATTATCGTACTTATCAAACCGAAAAAGCAACTGTGGAGGAATTGAAAATGCAGAACAGCTATTTTATCAACGGACTATACAAACGCTGACAGGCTCGCAGAGAGCGTCCATAGCGGACAGTCGGCGTAATTCTTTAGGAGGTACAACAAATGCCATACCAAGATACCAAAGTTTATTACGACGGCAGTCATTATATCGCCATCCCTAAAAGACCCGCTCCGAGGCATCGCGGCGCGAGGATGGAAGAAGATCCTGTAGAGGTTATCGAGGAGGTGCGAGACGAGTCCACAGAGGATGCGGATAACACTACCGAAACGCCCCAAGAGCAGCCCTCGGAAGCGCCAAAAAAGCCCGCTGTGAAGCGACGAGCCACACGGCGGGAGTTGTTCAACGAATTGTATCAAAAGCTCTTAAACGAGCCCAGGAGGTTAAGGAGAGGTAAACTGATCCAGGGCATGAAGCCCTATTTCAAGACCGAGGAGGAGGCAATCGAGTACGTGGACAAGCAGATGGAGCGCAAGCAACGGAACTTGATCTGCCGCCGTATGCGGTTCAGCCGTAAAGTAAATCTGCACGAGTTCAATTACTTCTGCACCTTCACCTACGACGGGAGCCTGCACACCGAGGAGACCTTCCGTAAGCGGCTTGCGGTCTGCTTCAACCGCTTTTGCTCACGTAAGGGTTGGAAGTATGCGGGCGTATGGGAACGCTCGCCCAAGACCGGCCGCCTCCATTTTCACGGCATATTCTACATTCCCGAGGGAACCATGCCGGGCATTCTCTATGAGAAGGAGGACTATAACTTCAACACCCACCGCCGTCAGGTTACGATTCAGAACACGTATTTCAATGAGCGCTTCGGGCGTTGCGATATGGAACCCATCCGTGACCGTACAGAAATGGGATCCGCCATGGCGTATATCGTGAAGTACATCGAAAAGTCCGGGGAGAAGATCGTTTACTCCCGTGGGCTACCCCAGTATTTCAAATCCGACATATTGGATGACGACGTGGTGTGTCCCATCGGCATGGAGGATCAGAAGCTCTTGCTTTTTGATAACTTCTCCTGCTTTGAGGATGGTGTGTATATCGGGGAAGTAAGCCCCGAGGTGATCAAGCAGATGAAGAAGGCCAATTGACGGCAGATCGTCGGGCCAACCCGGATCCATAAAATCAACGTCCGCGCCGACGGAAATCATGCGAAGGATCGCCAAGCGGCTCAGCGGCGACCTCGCATCCGTCGGCGCTTGATTTTTCCGCGTTGCGACGGTCAAGTTTTTGTTATAGGCGTGTGCTTGTCTCGGGCGAGCGCAGCGAGCCCGACTTGTATCAAGACAAGCACACGCCTAACAACCACACCTCAAACTTTACCCCAACAAAACCCCAACTGTTCTTTGAGAAGCAAGAACCTATATATGGAGCCAGTGGCTTGAAAAATCATGTCAGTTGTGCTATAATATATATGAATAATACTATCAACGGAGGTTTATATGTCTAAGAATTGGTGGGGATTTGAAATGCCGTCGTCATGGGTCAAGACACAGGAAGTAATCAGTAGAATAACTTTGCCAACTGAGAAGTTGGGGCTTATCGGAAAAGAGTATGCGTGGCAGCACGATATTAGTGGAGCTGTTGCTGCTTTGAAAACGGTACAGCCTTATTTGGAAACTATTTCTACGGCAAACAACGTAAAGGGAGCGTTGGCTGGAGTCTCTAAAATGCAGGCAGTTTTGGAGAAAGTAGGTATGTCCAATTATTCAGGCATTATTGCTTCTACAGAACATTTAATTCCTAACATACCCAAAAACACCTCATTTGATTGGAGTTGGATACCTTCCGCATTAGAAGAAGATGATGTTGCATACGACGAAAAAGACGTTGAAAAATAGTTACTCCAGAGGTTGAGGAAGAACTTGAAGAAAGTGTCAAATCTGTATTCAATTTGACACAAATGGAACAAGCAGCATACTCGAAATATGTTCAATGGAAAGAAAGGCATCCTATTCTGGCCAAAATATTTACTACGGTGATTATTGCCTATATAATAGGTATTATGATTGATTTGTCATCTTCGTGGATACAGGGAAAAATAAGTAAACTAGCCAATGTGTATGAAGAACCAACAGCCTCTTCGGTTGTTGTAGTAAAAATCGAAGAACATGGCGATGTTATGATTATTGATTCAGTTCCTTACTATTATCAGGTATATTTTATAGATCCCGAAACAGGAGAAGAAAAATGGGGATATATTTCAAAGAAAAATGTGTGTCCCGAACCGATAGAGACCAGTAACGAATCTGATTGATAAAAAGGCTGGTGGTAGCAAATTGTGTCGTCGCCTAAACTGTTACCGACAAAAAAAGGGGAGCTTATCGCTCCCCCAATGCGCTTAATCTGTATATTGGCACATCTCTTCCAGCCTGTTCCTATAATCCCTCTCCGCCTCCTCCCACTCCTTGAAGTAATGCCCCCAAGCCCACGAATATGAGCCATCAGCCTCCATGGAGGTGTTCCGAGCCGTGATATACATTCCATCGCTTTCACGCTGGAACAGTCCCACATTACGCTTGCCCAGTGTGTAGAAGGCAAGGCAGAGCAGCTTCATGCCACTGTTTTCAAATTCTAATCCGGGCTTCATTTGACCACCTCATTTCTGTCGGGGATATACCGTCTGCCGCAGACTTCTACAGCAAGATATGTCTTTCCATCCACAGTCACGGTTGTTTTCGTGGGCTGTCCCCGCTGTGCCGATTGGATATACAGGTATTCGGGATGCTCTTTAGCCCGCTTCATGTTGCCATCCAGGAACGTGTCCCCGTTGGCGACTTCCAGTACCTTGACGCCCTTGTTTACAAGGTAAGAGCTGAATTGCCAGAGTTTTTCGAAGCGTCCGTGAGAGTCTACGATGAAACAGTAATCCTCTCCGGGATGATAAGCGGTAATACGATAATAATTTGCCATAATCAAAACCTCCTTATGCGGCAATCTGTTTCAAGGTACGGTTGGCGTATGGCAACCACACCTTGTTGACGTAATGCAGAACATCCTCTGCGGGCTTCGTGTTGTGGTCAGCGTAGCACTGCAACACCTTCTTCTGGGATAGCGAATACTCAACCGTCACCAACGGCTTTTCCTGTGTATCCTTGGCTCGAATGAAGAAAATGAGGGTTTCTTCTCGGATGAACTTCTGTTCATAACCCATACCGCCGACACAGTGATGCAGAAGCTCGCCTTCAACCTTCAGATCGGCAGGGCTTCGGGCTATGATAGCGACAAATCCGCTCCGCTTGTTGTGCTGCATGGGCAGGTATTTTTCAGCCACCGACGCGAACTTTGCGTAAAGCTCGGCGCGCTCTTCCTGATCCTTCAAAGCCTTGGCGGTCTTGTACTCGTCGATACGAATATCATGCCAACGCATGAAGTCGTGAGGATATCTATTCTTGTCCACCGACATATCCAGGCCGAGAAATGTGCAGGCTTTGAGATAGTCAAGATACACCCGAGCGCTGATCTGCTGCTTGGCAACGTATTCAAAGAACGGCTTATAATCACCGTCCAACATTTCGCGGATTGGTTTGAAGTCCCGCTCACGGCAGAAGGTCTTCTTGACCTCCTCATACGCTTGCGTTTCAAGCAGAGACGTTCCGCGACGATAGGCCGAGAGGATGGTG
>JAGASP010000094.1 GCA_017621695.1 Clostridia bacterium | reverse complement strand
GAGGCGAGGGTGAATCACCCGACTATATGTTGATCGCATAAATGGTTGTTTACGGGCTTTTAACCAACGTGGCCGTAGGGGAGGCCCTATGTGGCCTCCCGACATCGACAAAACCCTTGTGGGTCAACAATCTTTTTGGCGGGAGGCCACATAGGGCCTCCCCTACGGCCACGTTGGTTAAAAGCCCGTAAACAACCATTTATGCGATCAACATCTTGTCGGGTGATTCACCCTCGCCTCGGAGAGTGTCACGCGATATTGGCCGGCGGCACTGCCGCCTAAACAACAATTTACCGCCACACTGCCCATCGGGTGATGCCCTCCGATACGGAGAACGTCACGCGATATTGGCTGCGCACTGCGGCAAGCAACAATTTATCTTTTCAAAGGAAGGACATCCCCATGAAAAAATCAAGGCCCCGCTTAGATATTTCCAACCTGCCGGGCGGAGGATATACCCTCCGCGTGCGAGGCGGAATGTTCAATCAGATATTTTTTCTGTGCCTTTCGATTTTCTATTTCCTGTTTGGCGTAGCGGGCGCGATCGTGCTTTTGTGTGTCGCAAAGGAGCTTGTGGCGGGTCTGATCTTTGTTGCGTTCGCTTGTTTCTTTGGCGCGCTTGCGGCCTTTTTCTTTATCGCGGAAGATTTTACCACGACACCTTGGCGGATCGATGATGAAGGCATCACCGTCTGCTACCGCCGCAAAAAACCTATGACATTGTCTTGGTCAGAAATCAAGGACTGGGGCTTTTCCTACTGGGGCTATGTGAAATATCACGGCGAAGCGTACAGATTTTATTTTTCCACCCAAGTGATGCAAGCTCGGAACGACAAGACCAAGAAGTTTCCCCGCAGGTTTCGGGGCGTGGCGATCGTGGCCTATGTTGAAGATGCCGAGGCGCTCCGTATTTCGGGGCTGATCCCGTATTGCCGTATGCATCTGGATGGGGGTGACGACAGCTACGTGCCCATGTTCAGATCCAACTTTCCGTTGAACAGATACGGGAAGCAGTAAGAAAGGATTTTTATGAAAAAACAGAACAAAAAGCCCATCGAAAACGCCAATGATACCTTTGACGACAGCATCCTGCGCTCCAAAAAGGCAACGCTTGTGATCGCCATTCTGAGCATCCTGCTGGGCGGCGTGTTCATTTTCCTGACGCAAGCCGCTCAGCTTGACAAAGCCTTTATCTTCATCGGTGCTTTTGCCATGGCGGGCGGTGTTTTCCTCATCGCTTACGTGATCGGCAAGGCTACCGCTGACCGCACCGAGGTCGAGAGACGGGCAAGCCGCGACAAACGCCGTGTCCGTGGCGTAGACGATACGGGTCTGCGCCGTGCCAACAAGGGGATCAAATGCAAGATCCTGCTGGAAAAGACGGTTGGGGACTATCGCATCTGCTACCGCCGCGTGAAAAGCACCAATGAGCTGATCGTGAACGGCGTGGTGTACGATGAAATGACCGCACTGCTGGAATTTGCGCATGATCTCTCTGCTACGGTGGACGGTCACGAGATCCACGCGGGCTTTGACGGCGAGTGCTTCAGTTATGTGATCTTTGATGGCGAAAAAGTGGCGGAAAAGATGAGACTCATCTGATACGGAAAGGATTCCATCATGAAAAGAAGTAAAACCGAGAGAACCGAAGCCATCATAGAGGCTGTTTTGGAGATCCTCTTTACGGTCATAGGCCTTGGCGTGGGTTTTGTTGTGTATAGCCTGCTCGGAATCGACGTAGGGGAGCATACGAATTACGATGGACTCATTCTGGTGGGACTGGTTGCTTTTTTTGCGCTTTTGATCGGCATTGGTGCCATCATAAATCTTATAAAAAAGAAAACAGGAAAGGACGGGGAGGAGATCCATGAAGGACAAGATCATTGAGAAAAACGACGGCGGATATACGCTGCGCCCGGCAAAAGGGACTCGCGTGGTGATGGGATTTGTCGGTGTGTTTTTCGGCATGGGAGATCTGCTTTTCCTGATCATCGCAGTTGTTGCCTTTTCGGAAGGTAGCTTCGGGCAGGCGATTCCGGGTTTGCTTTTGACACTTGCTTTTTTCGCGCTTATGTGGTTGTCTCTGTATACCAGCTGGGGGGTGATGCTTCGGGTGGATCGCGCGGGCGTGCATTTCTGCCGCAAGCTGGGTAAAGAAAGGCACATTCCGTGGGAAGACGTGCAGGACTGGGGCGTTGCTTATCAGGATGTTAAGGGTGGCCGAACCTACTATCTGTATTTTGCAACCGAGGTGTTAGAGCTCGCGCATTGGGGACGGGACAAAAAACTTCCCATGGGCACTCGAAAGGCGGTCAACATCAACGTACATCCCAAGCACCTTTCCTCGTTGAAAACATCCGGGATGATCCATTACTGTCGCGAATGTCTGGATTATCGCGTGCCTATGTTCGGGGGACGCGAGGAACGAGACGATCTCGGAGCATGAAGGAAGGTATTTTATGAAGCACATCCGTATTGAAAAAAATGACACGGGCTATATTTTGCGCCAAAGCACTATTTTCCAAGGAATGACGACGCTGTTTCTTTTGATGATGCTTTCCCTCGCGGCTCTCCCATGGGTGATATTTGCTGTTACAGGTATGCTTCACGCCGAGGGAACGCTGTTGCTCGCTCTTGTTTGTACAGCAGGGCTCGGTGGCATCGGTTGCTATTTCTTCTGTGTTTCCATTGGTCAGCGTGTGCTTGTGGACCACGAGGGGGTGCGTGTGTATCACTTTGGCCGTTGCAAGCGGGAGATGCCTTGGAGATACGTCAAGAGCTGGGGAATCGCGTGCATGAAAAATCATTACAGCCATAGAAGTAAAGACCAATATTACCTCTATTTTTCCACCAAGTCGGGAGAAAGATTGGGGAAGCATTGCATTTCCTTGCTTATCGACCCCAAGGAGAAAGGCGAACTCCGCCGCTCGGGACTTTACGATTTCATCTCTGCCCATCGGGGAGAAGACGAGGATGAGGGCTATCTCTAAAAGCTATCTTGACGTCGAAGTTCACCGCCGACATCGTGTGGTAAGAAAAAGAAGGAAAACTGCACAAGCATAACAGAAAAACAAGCACTCAACCGCAGGGGAGGGGCTTGCACTTTCCGAAAGCCTTGTATGCAAAGGCGTAAACGGGAGGAGCAAGCCCCTCCTCTGTGAAATGACCTTGCTTGGGTTGTTTGCCGAGTACGGCGGCCAATATCGTGTAACTCTCTCCAAATCCGAGTGAATCACCCGATGGGCAGTATAGCGGTAAATTGTTGTTTAGCGGAGGATTAACGAAAACCCGTAGGGGCGACCCTATGTGGTCGCCCGTCGTCCCGTCATCGACAAAACCCTTGTGGGTCAACAATCTTTTTGGCGGGAGGCCACACAGGGCCTCCCCTACGGCCACGTTGGTTAAAAGCCCGTAAACAACAATTTACATTCCCAACATATATGAGATATATGCCACGTAAGTTTTCCCTTCCCGTTCCCCAAGCGGCATATGCACTTATAAAGTACCCCCTAAACCGCATAATAATAAATTTTCCTGCAAAATAAACGCAAAATCAAAAGTAAAAAACAAAAACTCTGCGTATATTATAGATGTAACAAAGCGGTTCACCGTAACAAACGCCGAAAACGGGAAAGGAGTGACAGGATATGACGAAAGACAGCTTGCGTCTCAACCACGAGCTGCTGGAGACACGCGCCCGCGAAAGGGAAGCGCGGATGCTGGAGGATTCCCCCCATGCGACCCACAGCGCATCCACCAGGGGAAGAGAACACCCCATGGCACCGTGTCCCATGCGTACCGAGTTCCAGCGCGACCGCGACCGTATCACCCACTGTCAGTCCTTTCGCCGTCTGATGTATAAGACACAGGTCTTTTTGGCTCCGGCGGGTGACCATTACCGTACTCGCCTGACCCATACCCTGGAGGTCTGTCAGGTGGCGCGTACCATGGCACGGGCACTTCGTCTCAACGAGGATCTTGCCGAGGCTGCCGCGCTGGGGCACGATCTGGGGCACACGCCCTTCGGCCATGCGGGCGAGGACGCGTTGCGTCAGTGCTTTGATCCGAATTTCGCCCACTACGAGCAAAGTCTGCGTGTGGTGGAGCGCTTGGAAAACAACGGCAAGGGACTGAATCTGACGTGGGAGGTTCGGGATGCCATTGTCAATCACACAGGCAAAAGCGTGGCTTCCACACCGGAGGGAATGCTCATCAAGTTCGCGGATCGCATCGCCTATATCAACCACGATATAGATGACGCCTGCCGCGCAGGTATTCTCCGCCCCGAGGATATTCCCCGTGAGCTGTGTGAGGTGCTGGGCAGTACCCACGGCGACCGCATTGACACCATGGTGTCCTCGGTCATCGTCGCCAGCGACGGCAAGGCGGAAATTTCCATGACGCCCGAGGTGCAGGAGGCGACCGATCGGTTGCGCGCGTTCCTGTTTGAAAACGTTTATAAAAATCCCGTGGCCAAGGGGGAGGAAGCCAAGGCCAAGGAGCTTGTGTACGCGCTGTTTGATTATTTTACCAACAATCCCACCAAGATGCCGTCTTTGTACGTCCGTATGTGGCAGGACGGTGAAGCGGTGGAGCGTTGCGTGGCAGACTTTATTTCGGGCATGACTGACCGCTATGCCATTGAAACCTATGGGGAGCTGTTCATCCCCAGGGTCTGGAGGGGGTTGCACGAATGAGGATACCGCGTGAGGTGGTGGAGGCCATCAAGGACAGGTGCGACATCGTGGATCTCATCGGATCCTACGTCACGCTACGTCGGGCAGGCTCGAATTATACCGGTCCGTGCCCCTTTCACAGCGAAAGAACGCCGTCCTTTACGGTTTTCCCCGATTCCCAGAGCTTTTTCTGCTTCGGTTGCGAGGCGGGCGGGGATGCCTTCACCTTTATTATGCGCTCGGAAAATCTGGATTATCCGAACGCCATAGAATTTTTAGCCAAACGCACGGGTGTGGATATTCCCCGATCTGCCGAGGAGGAAAGAAAGGGGCTTTCCCGCAAGCGTGTGTATGAAATGAACCTGATCGCCGCGCGGTTTTTCCGCGAGTGCCTGTTTGATCCTGTTTTGGGTCGCGAAGGCATGGCGTATCTGCAGGAAAAGCGCGGGCTCAGCGTACCTGTCATCCGACGCTTTGGATTGGGATTTGCACCCAATGATTTTACGTCTCTTGTAACCGTCCTTAAAAAAGAAGGATACACCGATCAGGAGATGAAGGAAGCCTTCCTCTGCGGCATCAGCCAGAAGAGCGGGCGCGCCTATGACTATTTCCGCAACCGCATCATGTTTCCCGTCATTGATACCACAGGCAATGTGGTGGCCTTCAGCGGACGCGACGTGGGCGGAGATTCCAAGGCGAAATACCTCAACTCCTCAGATACCCCCGGCTTTCAGAAGCGCAAGCATCTGTATGCCCTGAATTTTGCCAAAAACCATTGCGCCGAGGAGCTGATCCTTTGCGAAGGTAACATGGACGTGGTCGCACTCCATGCCGCCGGCTTTGAAAATGCCGTGGCATCGTTGGGGACGGCGCTGACCGATGATCACGCAAGGATCATGGCCAAATACACCCAGCGTGTGATCCTTGCCTACGACTCCGACGAGGCGGGACGGCGTGCCGCCCACCGCGCCATGGGTATCTTTGCCAAGGTGGGTCTGGACGTGCGCATTTTGCAAATGGACGGCGCAAAAGACCCCGATGAATATATCAAAAAATTCGGAGCTGACAAATTCCGCCAGCTTATCAAAAAAAGCAGTACGGGCTTCAATTTCAAATTGGAATCTGTGCTTGCAAGACACGACGTGACCCATCCCGAAGAAAAGATCAAGGCAGCCGCAGAGCTTTGCGAGATCATTTCGCGGGTGTATGCTTCCGCGGAACGCGAGGTATATATCCACGCGGCTTCCGAGCGACTGGGTATCAGCACCGACAGCCTCAAGGGTGACGTGGAACGACTGCAACGCATCCATGCCAAAGAAGGCCGTCAACAGCAAAGCCGTCAGGCACAGCTTTCTGCCATGAACCTCGGGGATAAAATCAACCGGGAGGCGGCGGGGAACGTGCAGGCCGCGGCCGCTGAGGACACCGTGATCGGGTTGCTCCTGCTATACGCCGAGCACCGCACGGCCATCCGAAAGGGAGTGGTCACGCTGTCGTCGGAGGATTTTGTCACCGCCTTCAACCGCCGCGCCTTTGAGGGGATCATGGCGTTGGAGGAAAGCGAGGGAGGATTTGATTTTTCCCTGTTGGGAGAATTTTTTAACCCCGATGAAATGGGGCGACTTGCCAAGCTGGAGCAAGCAAGACGGGCACTCAGCGAAAACGGTACGGCCGTATTGCGCGGCGCGATCGAAACGCTGGCCGCAGCCAAGCAAAAGCAAGCCGTAAAAGAGGCCTCCTCCATGGACGGCCTGCAAATGCTGCTTGCGGGAAAACGAAAGCAGGCAGGGAAGAGCACAAGTGAAAATTGACCTGTTACAGGTGAATCAAGATATAAAAATAAAGAAAACAACGGTTTTGCGAAGGGCAAGACGAAAGGAAGTAATATTCATGAGCGAAAAGAAGCAAGAAACCAAAGAGATCAAAGCGGCGGAAAACCGCAAGAGCGAGGCTGAAAAGCTGGTACTGGAAAAGGAAACTTTGACCGAGGCCGATATGGACGCCGTCATGGAGGAAATGGGATACGACGTAGACCGTATTGACGAGCTGTATCTGGAACGCGCCGGAGGCCCCACGGCCAGCGATATGGCAAGCTCTGAGCTGACCGAGATCGAACACGAGGTGGAACAGTTCGGCAGCAGCGAAAATATGGAGCGCATTCTGGAACAGGAAGGTCTTGTGGATGACCCTGTGCGCCTCTACCTCAAGGAGATCGGCCGCGTGCCGCTCTTGACCCCCGAAAGAGAGCATGAGCTGGCTGAGATCATGATGATCTCGGACGATCCCGTGCGCGCCAAGGCCGCCAAGAACGAATTGGTGGAAGCAAACCTCCGTTTGGTCGTATCCATCGCCAAGAGATACGTGGGCAGAGGTATGTTCTTCCTTGACCTTATTCAGGAAGGTAACCTGGGTCTGATGAAGGCCGTGGACAAGTTCGACTACACCAAGGGCTATAAGTTCTCTACCTATGCAACGTGGTGGATCCGTCAGGCCATCACCCGCGCCATTGCGGATCAGGCGAGAACCATCCGTATTCCCGTGCATATGGTGGAAACCATTCATAAGGTGTCTCGCTACTCCCGTCAGCTTTTGCAGGAATACGGCCGTGAGGCAACTGCGGAGGAGATCGGTGCTAAAATGGGCATGAGTGCCGAAAAGGTGCGTGACATCATGAAGATCGCGCAGGATCCCGTCTCCCTGGAAACCCCCATCGGTGAAGAAGAGGATAGCCATCTTGGCGACTTTATTCAAGACGAGGACACCCCGGCGCCCGCTGAGGCTGCATCGCAGGCGATCTTGCGCGAGGTGATCGAGCGCGAATTGAGCACCCTGACCGAGCGCGAGGCGCACGTCATCAAGCTTCGTTTTGGCCTGTATGACGGCCGTACCCGCACCTTGGAGGAGGTGGGCAGCGAGTTCGATATTACCCGTGAGCGTATCCGTCAGATCGAAGCCAAAGCACTCCGCAAGCTGCGTCACCCCAGCCGCGCCAGACATTTGAAGGGCTTTTTGGACTGAGGTAACAGAAAACGACGATTTTTCGTCATATGGTGCAAACGGGAATGGTAAAAATCGGAAGTTTGCACAAAAGAATCGTGACAAAGCACAATCCGTCACGCTTTGATTTGTGTTTTGTGCCGTAAAATAATTCCGCTTTGTGACTACGCAACCCGAAAACGATGTAATTTTCTTTGGAACTGTCCCAAAGTGTTCAAAAAATTCACTTGACAGATTCATAAAAATAGTGTAAAATATACTGGTATGAATAGCGCTTGCGATACCCTGCCTTCAGGGAGCGTGAGCCACCAACAATAGGGAGGAAATAGTATGAAACGTAGACTCATATGCTTGACGCTGAGCATATTGATGTTGTTGCCCTGCATCCTGACCGGTTGCTCCAAGAAGACGACCGATGAGGAGACCGGTGAGGTCGTGGACAACAGCGCTAAGACTATCACCATGTGGGTTATGACCGAGGATGAAACCGACGAGCAGGCAGAAAAGCTTGTCAACGAGGCTTTCACCAAGATCACGAAGTCTAAATTCAAGACCAACGTCGTTATCAAGTTCTGTACCGAGGATGAGTATTACGATAAATTGGAAGCCGCCATCGAGGCCAACGAGGCTGAGATCAAGCTGAAGGAAATGCATGACAAGGCACTCCGCGCATATCTCCGTCAGCACAAGGGCGAAAAGGATCCCGAGGAGCTGAGGGCAGATTTCTACGTTGAGTTCCCTCAGTATGCCAAGTATCAGAATCAGGTCGAGGAAGATGACGAGGAAGCTGTTGCTGACACCGAGGAAGAAACGGTGGTCAACGACTACGGTATCGTGGAGATCAAGTACCCCGATGCCAACCCCAACCAGGTAGATATTTTCTATCTTTCCGGCTATGACAAGTATCTGGATTACTATAACAAGGAGTGGCTGTCCCTTCTGGGCGAAGAGCTTTCCACTTCTTCCAAGAAGCTGACCGACTACATCTCTACCTCTCTGCTCAACGGTGTGCAGATCGACGGTGGCGTATATGCCATCCCCAATAACGTGGCGATCGGCGAATATACCTACATGATGATCGATAAGGAGCTGTTCGACCTGTATAAGCAGAAGATCAGCAACGTGCAGAATGTCATCGACCTCAACACGTTCCTCAATGACGTGAACAATTATAACGGTGACAAGACTCCTGACGATCCGGAATACGTCGTTCCCCTTGCCTCCACCTTCGAAGAGTGTATGCGTATGCTGGTTTGGTATTGGGATGTTTCCTATACCGATATGACCGTATATGAGACCTACTATGATGAGGAGAGAGCTCGCAACTACGTTCTCCAGACCGAATATGAGGTTGTGATCGAGACTGAAAACGAGGATGGCACGGCTTCTACCAAAACCGAGAAGAAGCTGACTTCCATGGTAACGCCCTTTGAGATCTATCTGACCGATGAAAACGGTAACTACGTTTATGAAGGCGGCGAGGATCTCGGCTACCACTATGTGGTGGACGATCAAGGCGGCTTCATCAAGAGCGGCGACAAGATCTCCAAGTACGATACCAAGGCAAAGGGCTCTATGTACCTTGTGGACAAATACGGTAACCTTGTAAAGCCCGACGAAGACAAGCGCATCAAGGTAGAGGGTGATACCGCATACGATACCTACGGTAACCCCAAGCCTACCTACAATTATTCTTATAATAAGTCTTCCGAGTTCTCTATTCTCGGTAGCCTCCAGTTGGATGCTTCTCTCCGCAACCGCGGTAAGATCAACCTGGGCTTCAACAGCCTCTTTACCATGACCGAGTACCGTGATCTGCTCACCAAGCTCATGAACTATGAGTACAACGATTACTACGGTGAGGTTAAGGAAGGTCAGCGCGCAGCCGTTTCCTTTGTCAAGGGTGATGCTCGCATCAAGCTCGAATATGAAGAGAACGGTGCTTATGTCGATCCCGAGACCGGCCGCGCTTACTATGCCATCGTTGCCGAGTATCCCGAGGCAACGGAGACTGAGCTGTACGGCAATATGTTTGCTGTTTATGCAAACTCCAACCACCTGTCCCGTAGCATGGAAGTGATTACTTACCTGAATACCAACAAGGAATTCCGCAACCTCCTGCAGTACGGTATCGAAGGCCAGCACTACGAGCTGGAGAAGATCATCGAAACCGATGATAAGGGTGTTGAGACCGAAAAGTATCAGGTCAAGCTCCTGCCCGGCTCCGAAGAGTACGGCACCTACCGTATGGATATCGAAAAGACCGGTAACTGCTTCATCGCTACCCCCACCGCCGAGATGGGTGGTCCCGATGCATGGGTTTATGCCAAGATGCAGAACAATGACTCTCTCATCAATCCTCTCCTTGGCTTCGACTTCAACCAGATGACTGCTGATGACGACGTCGGACTGGATATCGCCTTGATCTCTCAGATCCAGGCACAGAACGAGGAAACTTGGATCAGCATCAGACAGTGCACGAGCCTCGAAGATCTTGAGTATCTGTTGGAGAACGACACCAACGGTCTTAAGAAGATCTTTTCAGGCAGCGCGGGCGACGTAAAGCTGAACAAGGCAACCAACCCCGCATACGATCCTTCGATGCCTGCAGGCCCCGATGTTCCGATCGAAAGCCAGACCCCTGATACCAGCGGCAGCTCCCCCTACACCGTTTACCAGAACTGGCTCAACCAGTACGGTTACGCGGCTACTGTCGAGTCTGCAGATGCAGCGGCATGATTGCTTTAGCATAAGCGACATCATTTAAATTCAAAAAGGGTAGCCCATCACATAGATGGTGGGTTACCCTTTTTTACCCCGAAAAAGGACAAAAAATGGAGAAAAAGTATACGCATTTGGTGTGGGATTTTAACGGCACCATTCTGGACGATATCGCGCTGTGCATCCGGTGTGTCAATACGATGCTGGAAAAGAGAAACATGAAAACCTTGGACAGCGTGGAGGAATATCGCGCGATCATGCGATTCCCCGTGATCGACTATTACAAGGATCTCGGCTTTGATATGAAGACCGAGGATTACTACGATGTTCTTGCACCCGAATGGGTGGCACTTTATCTGGCGGGAGAGCCGAATTGCCCCATGATGCCGGGCGTTCTGTCGGTGCTGGAAGCGGCCAAGGCCGCCGGTGTTACCCAAATGCTGATATCGGCTACCAAAACCGACCAGCTTCTGGGGCAGCTGCAACGACTGGGCATTTCACATTATTTTGATGAGATTTTGGGGTTGGATAACTTTTATGCCGCCTCCAAAATCCAATTGGCGGAGGCTTGGCGCAAGGAGCATCCCGATGCCGTGGTGCTTTCGGTGGGAGATACCGATCACGATGCAGCCTTGGCAGATGCCTTGGGTGGCGACGGACTTCTGTATCTCGGCGGTCATCAATCCCAAGAACGTCTCTCGGTTTGCGGCAAACCCATGATCCGTGAGATCAAGGACATTTTAAAGTATCTCTGAAATTCCGACACCTAGAAATTTTATGCAAAAAACTTGCGTTTGTGTGATATTTCACATCTTTTTTGCTTGACAGACCGATTACAATATGTTATAATTAAAGTTGTAAACGAATAACCGCGAACCGAGGCTGCCCAATGAGGCATAACGGGATCGGCGGAAAATGATGGAGGATAAAAACATGAAAAAGAAGCTTTTGGTTTTGACGCTGGCTGCAGTGCTTTTGATGTCCGCCGCCGCTTGTGGTGACGGCTCCGGTGAAAATGAAACGGGTACCGGCACTCCCGGCATTCCTGTTGGTACCGGCGAGGTTGATTTGGGTACGGATGCTGACGGCAATCCCGTGACCGGTGCACCTGAAACATCGACATCTGCTCCCGTAGATAATGTGACCGAAGAGAACCCCACTTTTGCGGAGATCAGCAAAAAGGTTTATATCTGGTACGGTTCCGCATTCGTTCGTTCCGGGACGAAAATTGCGGATGACAATAAGATCGGTAGCGTCAGCGAGGGTGATATTGTTACGGTGACTGCTGAGAGCGAGAACTGGTACCGCATTAAGTATGAAGACAAGGACGCCTACATTGCCAAGTCCGTTGCCGGCGACTATGATGTGATCGAAAAGATGGTTGCTGTTGATAACGAAGAGGTCGAAGTAACCGCAGAAAGCCTGCATGTGCGTTCCTATCCTTCCACGGATGGCGGCGATAACACCGTCAGAGGCTCTTTGGTCAAGGGCGACAAGGTGACCCGCGTCGCTAAGGGTGAAACCTGGAGCTGCATTCTGTATACGGTGGAGTCTGAAACCGAAACCACGGCGGATGGCAATCCCGTAAAGGAAGTCAAGAAGTATTTCGTGCACAACGATTACATCAAGGGTCCTGAGACTGCTGCTACTGAAGCTTCCACCGAGGCTGCTACCGAAGCTACAGCATAATTCATATGATCTGATGACTGAAAGAAACGGTTTCCCTTCAAGGGAAACCGTTTCTTTTTTGTGTATTCACCGGGAACGTTCTGATCCTCGAAAAAAACGGGGAAGCCAAACGGCTTCCCCGAAGATTTTGATGAAATTACTGCTGCAGAGAAGCGATGACCTTGCTTGCCACGTTGGCAGGAACCTGATCGTAGCCGGTCTCGGCAAACTCGAACCATCCGCGACCCTGAGACATAGCGCGCAGGGAGATGGGATAATCGGCAATCTCGGACTTGGGTACCTGTACCTGAATGGTGGTATAGCCGGCCTTGCCTTCGTAAGGATGCATACCCATCACGCTACCGCGGCGCTTGTTCATGTCGCCCATGACGTCGCCCACGAGCGCATCGGGTACGGTGACTTCCAGATCGCCAATGGGCTCAAGAAGTACGGGAGCGGACTGCTCGAGGCACTTTCTGTATGCCAGGTTAGCGGCGGTCTTGAAGGACATTTCGTCGGAGTCGACGGCATGGAAGCTACCGTCGTACAGCTCAGCCTTCAGGCGAACCAGCGGGAAGCCAACAGCACCCTTGACCATGGAGTCTTCAAGACCCTTCTGGACAGCGGGGATAAAGTTCTTGGGCACGGAGCCGCCAACGGTGGCATCCACGAAGGTCAGACCCTCGTCCTCGCCGGGAGCGAAGCGGATCTTGACGTGGCCGTACTGACCGGAACCGCCGTTCTGCTTCTTGTGCTTGCCTTCGACATCACACTTCTTGGTGATGGTCTCGCGGTAAGCGATCTTGGGCTCATCCAGCTTGACATTGGTGCCGAAGCGGGACTTCAGCTTAGCAGCCAGAACCGACAGGTGCATATCGCCGATACCGTAAATGAGCATCTGCTTGGTCTCGGGATTGTTTTCGTAACGCAGGGTCAGATCCTCTTCCAGCATCTTAGCGATGGCCTGGGAGATCTTGGACTCGTCCTTGGCGGTCTCGGGAGTGATACCCTTGCACATATAAGGCGTTGCGTACTTGGTAGGAGCGTATACGATATCGCCGCTGAGACGGAGAGTGTCACCGGTGTTGGTGTTTGCGAGCTTGGCGATCATACCGAGATCACCGCAAGCCAGCTCTTCGACCTCGACCTGCTCCTTGCCCTTCATGATGTAGATGTGAGACATCTTTTCGGTTGCGCCGGTGCGGACGTTGCGGAGCGCCATATCGCGGCGGAGGACGCCGGTCATGACCTTGAAGAAGGTCATCTTACCCACGAACGGGTCAGCAATGGTCTTGTATACGAAGATGGCGGGATCGCCTTCCACGTCGATGGCCACGGGCTTGTTACCCAGATCCTTCTCCACCTTGCGGGCGGTAGGACGGGGGAAGGAGCCTGCAATGGCATCCAGCATAGCAACGACGCCCCACAGATTTGTGGCAGAGCCGCAGTATACGGGGACAATGGTACCCTGAATGATACCGTTGTGCAGCGCTTCCTCGGCCTCTTCCTTGGTGAAGGATTCACCCTCGAAGTACTTCATCATCAGGTCGTCGGAGGTACCTGCCAAAGCCTCATTGAGGGCGTCCTTATAGTCGTGCGCGGTCTGCTCCCAGTTGATCTTCATGGGAACGCTGTTTCTCTTGCCCTTTTCGTCGTACTTGAAGGCCTGCATATCGATCAGGTCGATCATGGTAACGTCCTTGCCTGTCTCCACGGGGATGAATACGGGACAGATGGACACGCCGAAGGTTGCATGGATCTGGTGGAAGACGCGGGCGAACTTGGTCTCGGGATCGTCGCACTTATTGATAAAGAAAGCCTTGGGAATACCGGCAGCACAAGCAGCGTCCCACGCAAGCTCGGTACCAACCTCAACGCCTGCCTTACCGTCAACCGTAATGACGGCAGCATCGGCTACACGGACAGCCTGCTTGACTTCGCCTGCGAAATCCAGGAAGCCGGGGGTATCCAGAACGTTGATCTTGGTATCCTTCCAAGTCATGTAAGCGGGGGTAGCGGACAGCGTAAAGCCTCTTGCCTTTTCCTCTGCGTCATAGTCGCAGACGGTGTTACCTTGGGTAACGTTACCGAGACGGTCGATACCGCCGGATGCATACAGCATTGCCTCAACCAAAGAGGTCTTACCGCTGCCGCCATGACCCAGGAGGGCCAGGTTACGAATTTGCTTGGTGTTGAAATCAGCCATGGTTGTTCACCTTTGTCCGCACACCGCACCCCGAGCTCTCCCCGAGACGGGACGGACACCTTTCCTTTTTATATTTTGGTGATTTGTTAGTTCCGAATCAAGTCTATATGCACAAAATGTGCTGTAAAAATAGGGAATCGTTCGGGCAACATGAATATTATACTATATTTCAAGCTTTTTTTCAAGAGAGCGCCCGTATCTTTTTGCATAGCGGATGTAGAAATTCGCACTCGCTTTTTGTGCAAGGTGCTTATTTTGGTTTGCAAATGATAAAATTTTCATTTGGAAGGCAGATTTAGGCGACGGGATTCGTTATAATGGATGAAGATAAGAATTGAGGGATGTTCAAATTATTGTTTGGCGGCAGTGCCGCAGGCCAACGGTCGCGTGACGCTCTCCCAAGCGAGAACGGATCACCTGATGGGAGTATAAAGGTAAATTGTTGTTTACGGGCTTTTAACCAACGTGGCCGTAGGGGAGGCCCTGTGTGGCCTCCCGCCAAAAAGATGGTTGACCCACAAGGGTTTTGTCGATGTCGGGACGACGGGCGACCACATAGGGTCGCCCCTACGGCATAAAATGATTAACCGCTAAAAATAATTTACGAGGGTTATTGTCGTTCTGTAGGGGCGGATTCCATATCCGCCCG
>JAGASP010000093.1 GCA_017621695.1 Clostridia bacterium | reverse complement strand
TACCGCAACCGGTCTGACTGAGGGCAAGCATTGCTCGGTTTGCGAAACTGTTCTGGTTGAGCAGACCGTGGTAGAAAAGAAGCCTCATACCGAGGTCGTTGATGCGGCTGTGGAGGCAACCTGTACCGCAACCGGTCTGACTGAGGGCAAGCATTGCTCGGTTTGCAAAACTGTTCTGGTTGAGCAGACCGTGATAGAAAAGAAGCCTCATACCGAGGTCGTTGATGCGGCTGTGGAGGCAACCTGTACCGCAACCGGTCTGACCGAGGGCAAGCATTGCTCGGTTTGTAAAGAAGTATTACTCAAACAAGAAGCTGTTCCTGCCACTGGCCATACTGCGGGTGCAGAAGCAACCTGCACCACCGCACAGATTTGTACCGTATGTAAGGAAGAACTGGTTCCCGCAAAGAAGCATACGCCCGGTGCGGAAGCAACCTGTACCACCGCACAGATTTGTACCGTGTGTGAGGCGGAGCTTGTTCCTGCGAAGAATCATACGCCCGGTGCGGAAGCAACCTGTACCACCGCACAGATTTGTACTGTATGTGAGGTGGAGCTTGCTCCTGCCAAGGGACATACGCCTGTGACGGATCCCGCAGTTGAGCCTACCAAGAAGGCTGACGGAAAAACGGCAGGTTCGCACTGCTCGGTATGTCAGACCGTTTTGGAGGAGCAAACGATCGTTCCCAAGCTGACAACTCCTGCTACCGTTTGGGTGCTGGTTATTGCCGGCGGAATCGTAGTGCTCGGCGGCGGTGGTGTTGCAACCTTCTTCATCCTGAAGAATAAGGGCATCATCGGTGTCAAGAAAAAGAAAACTTCAAAGAGCAAAAAATAAAATATCCTCTGAAACAAGATATTTTTGAACGCTTGTTTGGACAGGGAGCCGATTCTTATGAATCGGCTCCCTCGTTTTTGTGGTTCGCTTGCGGGAGCAGGGTGTAATTTTTCACAAATCCGACGCGGAAAAACGAAAATCCTCTTGACAAATTCATACAAAAGAGGTAAAATATACAAAAGGGGGAGCAACCTATGGTTGTTTCCGAGTAATGACAAAAGGAGAAAACGCATGAAACGAATTCTTTGCTTTATACTTGCGGCGATGATGTGTCTGTCCGTATGGACGATGGCTTCTTGCGGCGTTGCCGAAGGGGATGAAAAGGAGAATGATGCTGCAACGAAGGGGGCAGATCAAAACCAACAAGAAAACGAGACGAAGGATTTAAGTTATGTCTGCGAACTGCCCGACGATCTGGATTTCGGCGGAGAGCAAATCAACTTCCTGTTTGCTAACCGTCCCGGCCGTGATGATGAGCTTGTCAGCGAGGCAGGCGTCAATGGCGGTGCCATTGCTTCTGCCGTATATGAAAGAAACGTTACGGTTGAAGAACAGCTGAAGGTCGTTCTGAATATGATCCCCAACGATACCGACGACGTAGCCAATGATCTGAAAATGGACTACACCAGCGGCACAAATGAGTATGATCTGATTGCTGACGGTACCTATAAGGCGATCATTCCTGTCATTGAGGGTTGCTACAAGGATCTGAACCAGTCGGAATACGTTGACACCTCCAAGCATTATTGGACGCAGGGCTATAACGATATGGTGACCTTTACCGAGAGCAATAAGCAGTACCTTGTGACGGGTGCCGCTGCGATCTCTATCTTCCGCTATATGTACCTGACCATTTACAACAAGGAAATGTTTGCGGAATATCAGCTGCCTGACCTCTATGAAACGGTGAGAAACGGCGAATGGACGTTGGATTATCAGTTTGAAATTCTGCAGGATAAGTACACCGATACCAACGGTGACAGCCGTAACGACGAGGAAGACTTCCATGCGTTTGTTACGGGTGACATCATCAGCGTAGACCCCTATCTGGTAGCCGCCGATATCCATATGATCGGCAAGGATCCCGAAACCCGTGATCTCGTATATAACGCAGAAGCCGTCGAGCCTCTGACAGAGCTTTGTGACAAGATTCAGAAGATCTATAATACAGAGAGCACCTACGTTTATAAGACTGCAACCTATGACGACGTCGGTAAGAACTTTATCGTGGAGAAGTTCGCTTCCGAGAAGGCTATGATGGCAACCATTCTGTTCTACAACATGGAAACCAATTATAACGATGTCGGCGCTCTGTCTTACGGTATCGCTCCCATGCCGAAGTTCAGCAAGGAGCAGGCTGATTATCACTCCTATGTGCAGGACCAGGTAACAGGCTTTGGTATTTCTGCCGGTGTATCCGATGCGCGTATGGATATGTGCAGCGCGGCTCTGGAGGCGATCGGTTATCATAGCCATCAGCTCGTCCGCCCCGCATACTACGAAACCACCCTGTCCGAGCGTTATATGCAGGATCCCCAGTCTCAGGAAATTCTGGACACCATCTTCAACACCCTTTCCTTTGACTTCTCCAGCACTTGCGGCAACATCGTAACGTCTCTCGTCATTCGTGACCAGCTTCGTCCTTTGCTGAGCGGTAACACCAATAAGATCTCCTCCGCTACCAAGTCCTGGAAGAAATCCATGGAAAGACAGCTGGGAAGATATAACGATAAGCTGGCCGAATTGGGTGCGTAACACACGGTTATATCTGATTTTTGATAACGTATGATCTGACAGCGCCGCCAATATGGCGGCGCTGTTTTAAAAAGAAAGGAAAACACGATGGAATTACAAGGAAAAATCATTCACTTTCTCGGGGACAGCATCACAGAAGGTGTGGGTGTCAGCCACCCCTCCAAGATTTATCATGCACTTTTGAAGGAAGCTTACGGACTCAAGGCGGCCAACAACTACGGTATCAGCGGTACTTGCCTGGCTGACCGCCGCACACCGTTGGATATTGAATCCTTCAACCGTCATTTCGTTTCTCGCGTAGGGGAGATGGATCCGGTAGCAGATGTCATCGTGGTATTCGGCGGCACCAATGATTTCGGTCACGGCGAGGTGGTGATGGGAACCCCCAATGATCGCACGCCTGATACCTTTTACGGTGCGTGTCATCATCTTTACCGCACCCTCATCGACAAGTACCCCACGATTCCCATTGTTATCATGACACCTCTGCACCGCTGGTATGAGGAGATTCCCCAGATCAGAACCACGGCTGACGGCCTTGTCAAGGAGGCTGTGACGCTTCGTACTTATGTGGAGATCATCCGTGAGGTGGCAGGGTATTACGGCCTGCCCATCTGTGACCTCTATGCCAACGCGGGCTTCCATCCTGAAATTCCGTCACAAAGAGAGGCGTTGTGCCCTGACGGACTCCATCCCAATGATGCAGGTCACGTCATCATTGCCTCGCGCCTGGCGGGTGTTCTGAAGGCACTTTGACAAGGAAGCGTTCAACGAGATCATTGCCTCATGGACGCTACGCGCGAATTTTCAAGATTCTCGTTTCCAAACGGAATGAAAAGAAAAAAGAAAGAATCCACCCTCGAGGGTGGATTCTTTCTTTTGTATATGTTTGTATTCAGAAGTTTTGCAACGTAAATACCACGTTGTCAAGCTTTCCCAGCTTGTCGAGCTTTTTTTCAATGTCCACCTTGGGGGGCATACGTATCAGAGCCTCCACGCCCACATGAGGCGCTGTGCCGCTACGGGGAGGAGTGACCTGACATTCGATGGCACCGAAATCCTGTTTTAACGTTGCGACCGTGGTTTTGACGGCATCCACACTTGTGATCTCCAGATATACCGACATCCGCTGGCGCTTGCGGTTCATGCGGAATTCCACACGGGAGATGATGGAGAGGATCAGGGTGACGGCCAGCGTTGCGATCAATGCGCCTTCGTAGAAGCCGATACCCATGGCGATGCCGATGGTGGCAACCGTCCAAAGCCCTGCGGCGGTGGTCAAGCCTTGGATCTGGGATCCGCCGCGACGAAGGAGGATGGTACCTGCGCCGAGAAAACCAAGGCCGCTGATAACCTGTGCGGAAATACGCAGAGGATCAGAATCCAGTCCCATGACTTGAATGGCGTAGAGTCCTACCATGACGGTCATGGCAGAGCCGAGGGCAACGGCCATATGGGTGCGCAGACCCGCCGCGCGTCCGTGGGCGGCACGCTCCACGCCGATGGCGGCACCCGCCAGGGCGGACAAAAGCAGTCGCAGGACGACGGATAAAAGGTTAAAATCTTTGATGTAGAGCCAAAAGGCTTGTAATGCTTCCATAATACTCCTTTCCTGAGGTTCTTATCAGTATATGTGCGATATGGGGTCAGCGTCCCACCAATGCAAGGTATTCTTCATATGTGTAGAGAAGCTTCAGCGCCGCCAGTAAGGCATTGGCGTTCATCCCTGCAGGTAGACCGATCCTCGCGCACAGCTCGTCCCGCCGTGCTTGACTCCCCGCACCGCCCGTCAGCCCGTCTTTCATCAGATCGGCGGTGGACAAGGGATTTTCCTGCGCCCGCGTTAAAGTGTCGGTGCCTTGGGCGTAGGGCAGGAAGAGATCATAGAGCAGCTCGTCCTCCATGCCCTCCACGCCCAAGGTGCCTGCGGCAGAAGGCGCAGTTTTGCGTTTTTCCTTGCCCTTGATCTGGGGGATGTAGAGCTGGATGAGCCTTTCCTTAGGAATCATTCCCGACAGGTGAGAGCGGATGATCTTGCCGCCGCCGTCGCTGTCGGTGAGGACGATCAAGGGGGATCTTTCAGCCAGCCGACGGAGAAGCATCCGCTTTTCCTCTCCCTTGAACACACCAAAGCCGTCCGTGGTGACGATGTGAGCGCTGATGATATTGGATAGGCGAATTTTATCGTATTTCCCCTCTACCACGACAGGGTAGGGGACAGAGAGTTTGTTTTTGTTTGACATGGCGTTTTACCTTTCGAGATACAAGATACACCGAGCAAACTCGGGAGATACAAGATATACGCTTATCGTGGTCTATCTTGTATCTCGTATCTCTGTATCTTGTATCTTTTGATTTACCGTCCGAAAATCAAGAAGTACCCGATCACAACCGCGCCCAGCACGATGCGGTACACGCCGAAGGCCGAGAAGGAATGCTTCTTAACGAAATCCATAAGGAACTTGATGGCGCACAGGGACACCAAAAAGGCCGAGACACAACCCACGGCCAGAACGCCCCACTCTGTGCCCGTGAGGGTCACGCCCTCCAGGATCAGCTTGACCACCTTGAGTAGGGAAGCACCCAGCATGGTGGGAATGGCCATGAAGAAGGAGAACTCCGCCGCTGCTCCACGGGAAAGACCCAGGAGCATGCCGCCCAAAATGGTGGATCCCGAGCGGGACGTGCCGGGAATCAAGGCCAGCATCTGGAATGCACCCATGAAAAAGGCGGTCTTGTAGCTGATGCCGTCTACCGTCTGAATGGCGGCCATATTGGAGGGCTTCAGCTTTTCGATAACGATAAACAGGATGCCGTAGAGGATCAGGGCGACCGCCACGGTGATATAGTTGTAGAGATGCGCGTCCAGCCAGTCATCCAGCAAGAGACCGACGACCGCCGAGGGGATCACCGCCACGCAGACCCGCGCCCACAAGGACCAGGTCCCTTTCTTTTCAGCAGGGGTCTTGGTGGGGGCAAAGGGATTGAGTTTATGGAAAAAAAGCACGATCACCGCCAGGATGGCACCGAGCTGGATGACCACGTCGTACATCTCGGAAAAGCTGTCGGATACCTGCATGGGGAGCAGCTCACCGAGGAGGATCAGATGCCCCGTGGAGGACACGGGTAACCACTCGGTGATGCCCTCAACAATACCGTACAGCAGGGACTTTATCAGTTCAATGATCAGCATAATGTCTCCCTTTTTTGAAAGTTTTTGAAGGGATCCAAGGGAAGCTCTGTGCAAAAAGTTTCCCTTGGCGTACTCTTATAACCCGATTCTCAATATATCCCCCGGAGTCACCTCATAGGGCACTCTTGCCCAGAAGGTCATGTGGGGGTGGGGGATGTTGGCGCGGATACAGCCCGCCGTGTCGTACAGCTCGCCCACGTAGAAGAACTTGCCCGTTTGCCCGGGGGTGAGCAGCTCGGCGCGATCGGCGGCGCGGAGCTTGTTCTTTTCCTTGAAGCGGTATAGGCGACCCGAGGCGTTCTCAAGCGGCACGCCGCGCGCCATGATGTTGGATAGCTCTTCCTTGGCCTCATCCGTATCGTATGCCAAGGCGGTGCCGTAATATGCCTTTTCACCGATGTAGTGACCGCCCTGCACGAGCTGAGGCTCCTTCATGGGATCGTCCAGATAGAAGCCCGTGGCGTACTCGCGGTGGGATACGCTCTCCAGCTCCCGCATCCAATCGGGATCGAACTTGTAATTTGCGGGATCGCGGGTGTAGGCGTCCATCGCCATGCGGTAGGTGTTGGTGACCACGGCGGTGTAATAGGCAGATTTCATGCGACCCTCGATCTTGAAGGAGTCGATGCCGCTCTCCATCAGCTCGGGGATATGCTCGATCATGCACATATCGCGGGAGGACATGAAGAAGGTACCGAGCTCGGTCTGCTCGATGGGAATGGGAAAGTTGGGACGTTTTTCTTCATATAGGGTATAGTGCCAGCGGCAGGGCTGGGAGCAGGTGCCGCGGTTGCCGTCGCGACCGTTCATCATGTTGGCAAGCAGACAGCGTCCGCTGTAGGATACGCACATCGAGCCGTGGATGAAGGCCTCCAGCTCCACATCTTGAGGCAGGGCGGCCTTGATGGCCTTGATCTCATGGAACTGCAGCTCCCGCGCCAACACCAGACGCGTGGCACCCAAGGCAGCGTAGGCGCAGGCGGCGGCAGGGGATATGATGCTCGCTTGGGTGGAGATGTGGATCTCCATGTGGGGAAGCATCTCCTTGACCACCGAAAGGACACCCAGATCGGCCACGATGACAGCGTCAATGGCACAGCCTTGCAGGTCGGCCAAAAACTTGTAGAGATCGGGATACTCGTCGGTCCTCGGCATGGTGTTGAGGGTAAGATAGAGCTTTTTGCCGAGGCTGTGGGTCAGTTCAACGGCTTTATATAATTCTTCTGTTGTAAAGTTTCCTGCCTGGGAGCGCATACCAAAGCTCTGACCTGCCAGATAGACGGCGTCAGCGCCATAGCGCAGGGCGGATTCCAGCTTTTCAAAATTCCCGGCGGGGGACAAAAGTTCGGGCATAATACACCTCGCGAATAAAGTCTCTTTTTATTATAATACTTTTTGCGCGTTTTGTCAACTACCGATGGGGGATTCGTGGGAAGGCGGGAGGTTTCAGATAAGAGGTTGGTCATATAAATTGTTGTTTGCGGGCAGTGCCCGCGGCCATTGCTCGCGTGACACTCTCCAAGGCGAGGGTGCATCACCCGATGGGCGGTATTACGGTAAATTGTTGTTTATCGGGGTAAACCCCATACCTCTCGGGTGTCGGATGACCGATGGGGGTTCTGGGGGCGAAGCCCCCAGAACCTATGAAAACGGCCGGCGGTTTCGGGGGCGGCCTTGAGCGCCCTGAATCAAGTAAAAATTGTTTTGCGGAGCAAAACTTCCTTGCT